>JALVEV010000137.1 GCA_027030605.1 Campylobacteraceae bacterium
CTGGTGTAACTTTATTTTTACCAATATTTATGCCAATAGGGTAGTCAAAGTTTTTCACTTTGTTAAGTTGAGCTAACATATACTCTGCCCCACGATTATTAAACCCCATAGCATTTTGAATAGAACGCTCCTCTTTTAGTCTAAAGAGTCTTGGGCGTGGGTTTCCTACTTGTGGCTTAGGGGTCACCGTTCCTATCTCGGTAAAGCCAAAACCAAGCGATGGCATCGCTTTAATGTACTCACCATTTTTGTCAAAACCAGCTCCAAGACCAACAGGATTTGTAAAGGTTGTTCCAAAAAACTCTTGGTGCAACATTGGGTCGTTGACAAAGTAGTGATTTTTTGGAATCTGAAATAACAAAGGAGCATAAGGTGCTGTCTTAAGGGCTAGACCTGTAAGGCTATGAGCTGTCTCTGGGTTGAGTTGAAACAGAATGCTTTTGATTGTTTGATAGGAAAAAAGTGACATTAAAATACTCCAATAAAAAATTGGCGTATTATACTTTTTTTCTAGTAAAAGTAGTGCATAGAGAGGTTAAGATTGTTAATCTCATCAATATTTTTCAATTTTGATGTTTTTAAATACCGATAGCCTACATCAAGGTCAAAGTCATTATTTAAAATATAGGTTAATCCTGTATTTAATCCATAAACATAACCTCTATCTCGTGCTAACCCATTACTATTTGCTTGTAAAACACCAAATGTAGTACCTAAATAGGGTTTAATTGCAGAGTCTCTAAATGCATGATTAAAAATTCCCATATCAATTTGAAGAAGCAACATTTGAAACTTATCATTGTTGTTTTTATTGTAGCTATAGGTAAAGGAAGTTCTTGCGTTTCCTTGTTGTACTCCATACTTTATTCCAAGAGAGGGAGTAGTATTATTATTTATCTCTGATATACCTGTTTCTATTCCAATAAATGAGTAGCTTTTATCTTTGGCTATTAGAGGAGTTAAAGATAACAAGAGCGTTAAATATAGTTTATTAATTCTTTTCATAAGTGTAACCTTAGTGATATATTATCTTACGAATTATAGCTAAGTTACCTTTATGTTAAAATAGTTTTAAATTAATATATTAATTATTATTTACTTTAATTAAGTTTTTTTATTGTTGCAGAGTTATAATTTCACAGTTAAGTAATATTTCATTACTTTTTAGATATAATTCCATTTTTATAAAAAATAAAATCAAGGAGTTATATTATGAATAATTTAAACCTATCTCTTGCTGTAATTGGCGTACTTTTCTTATCAAACTCTGCTTCGGCAATTGACCTTACGGACTATAAAGTTATTGAAGGAACTTATTCTAATGCATACTTAACAGGAAGTTTAAATGTAAATGATGATTCTGATGCAGAACAAACAAGTTATTCTGCATCGGTTAATGCTGACTTAACAAGTGTCTATACAACAGCACCTTATACCTTGGAGTATAATGTTTATGGTCAAGGTTCAACTCATCGAGCCTCTGATGCTAATGCTAGTCGTGAAACAGAGTATCGTACAGGAGCAGATATTGAAGTAAACAAATATCTTAAAAATGATGATACCTACTTTGTTTATGGTAATAGTGAACTTGGATACCAAAAACTATCAACAACTACAAGTGCTTCTGACCCATTTGTAAAAGTTGGTGCAGGTGTTGGTTATGGTCGTATGTATGTTGCTACACCCCTTGCAAATGCAATGAGAATAGCTGAAGATTTAAAAGAGTATAAAATTATTAAACCATCTATTTCGGACAAAGCATTAATGGCTTTAGCAAGAGTAATCGGTTTGCAAAGTGAATATGCAAGTAAATATGGTGCCGATGTCTATAGACAATATTGGTACTCAGATATGGAAAAAGTATTAAAAGAGAATGATGCACTTGTAGGTGATGCTCTTTCTGCTACGGGTGTTGTGAGACTTAATGAAATTTTATCTACAGGCGATGCACGAGGTGTATTGGCTAGACTACATGGTTGGAAGGTTCAAGCAGGTGCAGGACAAATACTCTCTGATTACAATGGAGATAGTGGAGACACAACAGTAGATGCAGAGTTTGATTATGCTCAACCTTTTGGATATACGGCACAATTAAGAGAAAATCTTAAGACTTCAAAAGTGTTGTCATCGAGTGCTAACCTTGATTATAAGATTACAAATGACTTGAGTTATACTTATGAAATTTCAGATAAAGTTGATTGGATTAACTCTTGGAACCTTGCATATTTAAAAGCAAACAACACAGGAGAAGATGTAACTACAAATGTTTTAGGAACAACATTTAGATACTATCTTGCAAATAAATTAACATTTGATACAACACTCTCTTTAAATAATGTTAATGGAAGTAATCTTGGTTTCTCTGAGACAAAAGGATGGAACACTACTCTACTCTCAAACATTAGTTATCGTCTACAATAGATAGATGTTCTTCTAATTTTTAGGAAGAGTACATTATTGAGTGTACTCTTCTTATTAAACTTAATTTAATTTTTTATCTATAAATCCACACCAAAACTCCAACTTGAATTAAGACTATACCCCAATAAATTAACTGAAAAGAGCTTTTAATTGTCTTGTGTCTAAAAAACTTCTGTGCCACAAGTGCTAAGGGGGAGCCACCAAGAAGAGCTAGAGCTTGTAGATTGAGTTCAGGCACACGGAGTTTGTTACCACTAGAGATAAATTTGTCATAGCCATAGAGTAAAAAAGTAGCTATATTTATACTAACTAGATATGCTAGTAAAAAATCTGTTTTTTGTGACAAATAGAGAGAGATAATAGTAACAAAAAGAGATGAAATAAATCCAAAAATTAAATAGGGGGAATATTGTTTAGCTCCTGCTTCAACATTTATAGCAGATAGACCTCGCTCTGTTTTTTTAATATCAAATATTACCTCTTGACCCAGTTCTAATCTTTTTGAGTTTCTAACCTTTGAGATGTGGACAAAGATATCCTCTTTTTGTTCATCAGAACGAATAAATCCGTAGCCTTTTTCTTTGTTGAAGTTAATGATATAGCCTTGCATGGGGGTCTCGCTTTTTTAAGGAATTATAACCATGTTAGACTTCATATAGAGAGTACAAAAAACTTTGTATTCTCTATGCTTTCACTTTAGTTATTATAAAAAGGATTGTATGCATTTTCTAAGGCTGAAGCTCCTGCAAAATTAACATGTTCTTCAACATTTGAAACATTCCAATTACTAATATCTTGATTAAATGCTTTTGCATCAAAGAACATATCTGTCATATTAGTTACATTAAAAACGTCCCAGTTATTTAATGGTTGATTAAATGAATGTGCCATTTTGAACATACGGCTCATATTGGTTACGTTAGAAACATTCCAACTATTTAGTGGTTGATTGAATTTTCTTGCAAAATCAAACATACCACTCATATTGGTCACGTTAGAGACATCCCAGTTGTTTAGTGGTTGATTAAAGCTTTGTGCATTATTGAACATATGGCTCATATTGGTTACATTAGAGACGTTCCAATCATTAAGTGGTTGATTAAAATGTGCAGCAAAATTGAACATATTATTCATGTCTGTTACACTTGAAGTATCCCAATTAGATATATCTTGATTAAATCCATCGGCTGATGCAAACATACCAGACATATCAGTTACATTAGAGACATCCCATGAACCAATTTTAGGATTAGTATTAAAGGTTCTTCTAAACATATGGCTCATATTTGTTACATTTGATGTATCCCATCTAGAGATATCTTGCTTAAACCCATCAACATCATAAAATAGATTAGACATGTCAGTAATCTCAGAAGTATTAACATCTGTTACATCCTTCCCACTCCTAATCATTACTCTTAGTTGTTCCTTAGTAATCGGTGCATGAGGATCTAGAGGTACACTTTTTTTGAACAGTCCAAAGTTTAAATCGGGTACATACTCTCCACCAAACTCAACTCTTTTGTCTGTAACGAGTGTATATCCAGAGGGTACTACCACTTCTGCAAAATGTATTTTATCTTTAAGATTCTGTACTTTAAAGCTAAAGTGACCATCTTTATCTGTTTTAGTACTTGTTAGTTTGTTATTGTTTTCATCAAAAAGTTCTACTGTAATATTTTCTAAACCATTTTCTATTCGATGAAACTCCCAATCATTGTTTTGCACCCAATCTTTATTTTTGTCATTCCATACCAGACCTTTTACGGTAGGTAGAGCTATTTGATTAAGTCCAAAATCCAATTCATCTAAATCTTCATTTTCCCAAAATGCTATTCTTTTTTGAGTAATTGCTTTATATCCATTTGGTACTACTACCTCTATAAAGTATTGTTTATCTTCAAGGTTTTCAAATTGATAGTTACCATTACTGTCTGTAACAGTACTTTTTATTTTTTGATTGTCAGCATCATAAAGGTCTATGGTAATGTTTGCTAAGCCAGATTCTCCTTGATTTTGTTCCCAATCTTGATTAGTATCTAACCATACTTTGTCTCCTACAGTGATTGACATCGCTAGGCTAGGGAGTAGTAGCATAAGTAAATATAACTTATTGTTCATACTTAATTCCTTATTTTTATTAACATAGAACATATTTAAACAGTATATGTTCTTTTATATTGTATGAAATAGTTTATGATAATTAGGTTAAATTAATTAATCCTCCCCAAAATTCGACTAAGTCCTAAAAAAAGAAATAGTGTAATAGCTGAAACCAAAATAATCGAAGCACCAGAAGCAATCTCATACTCATACGAAAACCAAAGCCCAATAAGTGTAAAAATAGAGGAGAAGATACCCGAGAGTATCATCATAACATAGAGAGTATTAGATAGCTTCTCTGCAATATAGACAGGAATAGTAAGCAAGGCAATCACCAAAATAAGCCCTACAACTTTAATGGCAACTACCACAGTCAAAGCAGAGAGTACCAAGATGAGTGTATAGAAAAAGGGTACGTTAATACCCCTTAAATTAGCATATTCGCTATCGTAAGAGACAGCTAAAATATCTCTATACCAAAAGGTCATAATAAAAAGAATAACCACCAGCAACCCACCCATAAACCATAAATCGGAGCTAGATACTGCCAAAATAGAGCCAAAGAGGTAGCTCATAAAGTCTGCTTGATAACCAGGAGTAAGGTCAATTAGTACAACCCCCAAAGCCATACCAACAGCCCACATAAGACCTATAAAGGTATCCATTCTCTCACGCTCTTTTAGAGTAATAGAGGCAATAATGAGTGCAGACAAAACAGCAAATAGAGATGCTCCAAGAAACATAGGCAACCCAAAAAAGACAGCAACCCCAATACCACCATAAGCAGTATGGGCAATGCCCCCTGCTAAAAAAACCATACGATTGACCACAATAAGTGAGCCAATAATCCCTGATGCAATAGAGACTAAAAGACCTGCCATAAGAGCATTTTGAACAAAGTCGTAGCTAAGGGCTTCAAGCATCTGAGTCTCCTTGTGTGGTTTTTAGATTTTGAAAGAGGTTGACTTCACAAAACTTGTTAGTGCATTGGTTTATACTATTTTTTGCAAAACTCTCTTGTGTTAGACCATGAAAAGAGAGGGTTTTGTTAATATGCACAACGGTAGAGGCATACTGCATAATAAAAGAGAGGTCATGGCTAACCACAATAATAGTTATATAGCTATTTAACTCTTTAAGTAGCTCATAAATCTGCTTTTGACCATCTACATCTATACTTGCTGTAGGCTCATCTAAAATCAACACTTTAGGGTGGGCACACAAAGCACGAGCAATCATAACTCGTTGACGTTGCCCCCCAGAGAGCGAACCAATCTTCTCATTTGCAAACTTCTCCATACCAACTTGAGCCAAAGCTCCCAAAGCACAACGCTTCTCCTCCTCTGCATACCCAAAAAGAGGGCGTTTTGTACCTATGTGACCCATTAATACAACCTCTATAACCTTAATAGGAAAATCGGTATTTACATTGGTATTTTGAGGAACATAACCAATCTTTTGTAGGTTTTTGTGTGGCTTCTCTCCAAAGATTTTAATGCTCCCCTCTTTGACAGGGTTAATACCCAATATAAGTTTAAGCAGAGTAGATTTCCCACCACCATTTGGACCAATAATAGCTAAAAAATCTCCCTCTTCAACACAGAGGTTAATCTTCTCTAAGACTTTCTGCTTTTGGTAAGAGAAGCTAAGATTTTTTATCTCTATAATACACATCTTAAGGCTCTTTATGGGCAATGGCTTTAGCTAAATTTTGCAGATTTTCAGCCCAATTTTCAGCTAATGTTGAGGCTTTTATGACACTAATATTTAGCTGTTTTGAGATAATCTTTGAGGCTTTATCTGAAAACTCTGGTTGTGTAAATATGGCTTGAACCTGCTCTTTTTTTGCTTTTTCAATAATCTTTACCAAAGCTTTCATCTTAGGAGATTTACCCTCTACCTCAACAGCTAACTGTTTTAACCCATAACGTTTAGCAAAGTATCCCCAAGCAGGGTGAAAGACCATAAAGGTTGTACCTTTTGGGGTATCTTTTAAAATATTTTTGATATTTTGGTCAAGCTCATCTATCTCTTTTAGAAACTTCTCTAGGTTCTCTTTGTAGTAGTTTTCATTCTCTTTGTCTACTTTGACCAAAGCTTCATAAATATTTTGAGCAATCACTTTAACATTGATAGGGTCAACCCATACATGAGGGTCGAGTTCATCTTCATGATGATGGTGTAGGCTTTTACACATAGGTTGCTCTTTTCCATCAGGTGTTGTTTTTTTTATATTTATAGAGGTATTAAATATAAGCATATCTTTGTTTTGATTCATAAATTTACTAAGCCACACCTCTTCAAACTCAACACCAATAGCGAAGTAGAGCTTTGCCTTGCTTAGTTTTTTCATTTGAGATGGTTTTGGTGTGTATGTATGAGGAGAAGCCCCATTCTCTACCATAACAGTAACATCAACCTTGTCACCTCCAATTTTGTTGACAAATAGTTTTTGGGGTACAATGCTAACAATTACGTTAACCTTTGCAAATGTTACAGCTGTAAATATAAGTATTAAAAGTAATTTTTTCAAGTTTTATCCTCTATTATATATTAAAATGGAATAATAACATAATTATATATTAGAGGAGTAGTTAAGATGAAAAAACTAACATTAAGAGAGTATGCAAGATTGCATAAACTAAGTTACTTTAATGTTATGAAGATGGTCAACAATGGCGATGTTAAAAGTGTAACTGAGCAGATAGATGGAAAAGAGGTTAAGTATGTGCTTGTAGAGGAGGAGCAAGAGAAGAGGGTGAGTGAAAACATCCTAGAGACCTCATCTCAAAAGTTAACTCTTAAAGAGGAGAATGAGCTTTTAAAAAAGGAGATAGAGCGTCTAAAGGCTGAATTGGAGAGGTGTAATAGACGGACTGTTTTGGCTTAGGGGGTGTTATTTTATCTTTTGTCTCTATTAGTTCTTAAAAGCTTATAAAATATATTGTAAAAATTTAAATTCTTTGCTAAAATCAATCAAAAAGAATATTTATGAAAAGCTCTAAAAATAGTACTTTAAACAGTAAACAGATAATCAAAAATACAAAAAAAGTTTTTTTAAAAAAAATCGAAAAATTGGAGCAAGGTGAACAAAATGAACTCTTAAAGCTTTATATGGAAGTATTGAAGGAGTTAAAAATATGAAAATATTGAACCTTAGATACAAAAATGTTAGCTCCTTAAAAGGTGAAGGAGAGATAGACTTTTCTCATGCATGTTTTAAAGATGGTCTTTTTCTTATTACAGGTGTAACAGGTGCAGGGAAAAGTACTCTACTAGATATTATCTGTATGGCACTATATGCTCAAACTCCTAGATTAAAAAAGAACTATTCATTATTTATGTCTCAAAATAGTGAAGACTCATTTTGTGAACTACACTTTAAATTAAATAATATAGTTTATTGTACTCTTTTTGTTCAGTATTATGAGAGAGATAAACATGTAGTAGAGATGAAAATTTTTACTGGGAGTGAGGTAGTAGCAGAGGGGTTAGAGAATGTACCTAAGAAGATAGAGGAGTTATTAGGTCTAAATTTTCAACAGTTTACACAAACGATACTCTTAGCACAAGGCTCATTTGACACTTTTTTAAAAGCTGATGTTTCTCAAAGAGCATTGTTACTAGAGAGTTTAACCGATACATCACAATACTCTTTGATTTCTAAACATATATTTAAACGTGCAACAGAAGAGCAGAAAAGATTATCTAAGATGCAACAAAACTTAGAGAGTGTAGAGCTTTTAGATGTTGATACTTTAGCTAAGTTAAAAGAGACTAAAGAAGATATTATTAAAGAAAAAAAGTCTCTATCTTTAGAAAAACTTATTCGTTCCATAGAGCAAAAACATGCTTATGATGCTTTAGCTCAAAAAGTTACTACTTATAAAAAAGAGATGGAGTCTTTACAGAATGAACTAGTCTCCTCTCAAGAGATTGAGTATAAGTATAAACAAGTTGTAAACTCTACTAAACAGGAGAAAGCAAAACTCTCAGAAGCACGGCTTTTAGATAGAGAGTTTAGTTTTATGCAACAAAATTTTTCTAAAATGGAGAAAGAGTATCAAAGTAAAGTAGAGTCTCTAAATAACCTAGAGCAACGTTTAGCTGAAAAAAATAGTGAAATAGCACAACTTAATATAAAAAAAACCAATTTAAAAAAAGAGTTACAATCCTATAGTATGGGTGAACATCTTCGTACAAATCATGCATATATTGTTAGTAAGATAGATGAGTTAGAGAAGGCAAAAGAGGCTTTAGTTCAGATAGAGTCAGAAAAAAGAAGTGTTGGTAGTGAAGAGCCTTTACTTGAAGCTATTGGTCACCTAAAAAAGCAAAAAGAGAAGTTGGTACAGAGTTTAAAAGAGAAGAATATTTCACAGATTGAACAACAATATATCCTTATAAAAAAGAAAACCTCTGTACTAGAACGAAAAAAGAGTATCAAAGAGGAACAACGTGAAGTTCAAGAGAGTAAAAATAGTTTAGAAAAAGAGTTAAAAGAGTTAACTAAAGAGATTAAAAATCTTGTTAAGGAGCAAGATAAACTTAAAATAGTCATTCAAGAGTTAGAGGTAAAACAGCGTTTTAATGAAAAAGTTTTAAACTATGAAGAGGCAAGAAAAGAGCTTGAAGAGGGTGTACCCTGTCCTCTTTGTGGCTCTTTAGAGCATCCACTATTTTCTGAAGAGATTGATTTAGATAGCTTAAAAAAAGATTTAGAAAAAGAGAATAATAGTTATAGAGAATTGGAGGATAGATTAAAAATCAAACAGAAAAAAGAGGCTGAACTCTTAGCTAAGATAGAAGTCTCTAATGATTTAATATCAAAACTCTCTAAAGAGGAGCGTAGTTTAACAAATGTTTCAGGAGACCTAATGGTACTTCTAAAAGAGCAAGATATTTTAACTAAAAAAATAAATAATATAAAATATCAGAAAAAAGAGTTAGAAGAGGTAAATTTAAAGCTTTCTGAAACTGAAAAAGATTTAGCTGAACTAAGGGTTGACATTGAGAAAGAACGCAGTAAAAAAGAGAGGGAAGTTTTTTACAAAGAACAGATTCATGAATTGAAATATTATCTTATTAAGACCTTGAAGCTTTATGATATAGAGCTAAACAACCAGACTGTTTTTTTGATGCAAAAGAAGATGGAAGAGTATAAATCACTTTTAGATGAACTTTCAAAGCTTGAACTAAAACTAAATCCTTTAGAGTCAGAAATCATACAACTCTCTTCTAAACAGAGTTATCTTTCAGAAACCATAAGTTCTGAGAAAAAAAGAATGAACACTCAAAAGTGTGACCTTTTAATGTTAAAGCAAAAACGCTTTAGTATTTTAGATAAGAGTGACCTTGTTGAATATAGTAAAAAGTTAGATAACCAAGAGCAGAAAATTAGAGAAGATTGGGAAAAATATAAAGAGTTACAACAGCGTTTTAATGAGAAAAAAGCTCTCTACTTCTCAGGCATAGAAGAGTTGGAGACAAAGAGTAAATTAAAATATTTAGATGTAGAAGAGATGGAGAAGAAGAGAGAAAAGATGCAACTAAGAATAGATGAGCTAACTCAAAAACTTCTTAAAATAGAGGAGACCCTAAATAAAGATAAAAAACTAAGAGAAAATTTTGAGAGTGAAGAGAGAACTCTTGAGGCTCAAATTGAAATCTCAAAAAAATGGTCAAGATTAAATGAGCTTATTGGTTCAGTTAATGGTGAAAAGTATAGACTTTTTGCCCAATCTTATTTGATAAACATGTTAATAGAACGTAGTAATAAATTTTTAAAGAAGTTAAATAGACGTTATCTATTTACTACAAAAGAGGAGAATGGACTAGATTTAGAAGTTGTAGACCTTTATCAAGAAAATAGTACACGTAGAGTTCAAACACTCTCTTCAGGTGAGAGTTTTCTGTTAAGTCTTGCCTTAGCACTAGGACTCTCTGAACTACTCTCAAATGGTTTAGCCTTAAATACACTCTTTTTAGATGAGGGGTTTGAGACATTAGATGAAGAGAGTTTAGCAGAGGTTATAGAGGTATTAAAAACTTTAAAAGGAGGAGGACAATTAATAGGAATTGTATCTCACTTAAGTGCGTTAAAAGAGAGTATTCCAAATCAAGTACAGATTGTTAAAGAAGAGAATGGAGCTAGTAAGATTTTATTGACCTCTTAACATTAAGGCTACTGTAAAATCTTAGCTAGTTTTCGATACTCCTTGCACTCCACAATAAGGTCTTCATGTTGCCCACGACAGACAATCTCTCCCTCTTTAAAGACTAAAATAGCATCGGAGTTCTCAATGGTGCTAAGTAGATGGGCGACGGTAATGGTCATCATTT
>JALVEV010000138.1 GCA_027030605.1 Campylobacteraceae bacterium
AAGCACAAGATGGTGAAGAGGCATTTCAAATCTACCAAGAGGAGCAACCCGATGTTATTATTACCGATATTGAGATGCCAAAATTTAATGGCTTAGACTTATGTCGAAAAATACGAAAAGAGGATAAAGAGACACCGATTATTATTACCACTGCCTATACTTCCGTAGAGTATCTTTTAGAAGCTGTTAGCCTAAATCTCATTAAATATTTGGGTAAACCTCTTAAAGAGGAGGAGCTTTTAGAAGCCCTAGATAACTGTTTTGAACAACTTGACCATAAAAACCCCTCGATTGTTCAGCTTACCGAAACCCTCTTTTATGATACCTTTAATCAATCTCTCTCAACAGAAAAGAGTATTATCTCTATCTCCTCCTACCAAGCTCAACTTTTGAATATTCTTATTAAAAATAGAAACAGAATTGTATCTTACACTGAGATAGAGAATGAGATTTGGTACGACCGACCAATGACCCAAGATGCTCTTCGAACGTTGGTACGAAAAACCCGAAAAATTGTAGGAAAAGAGGTTATTAAAAATATATCAAAAACAGGGTATAAAATTAATCTCTATGAATAAGGTACAAATTTTTAAGATAGTGGCTATTGGACTCTTTGGGCTTACTATGTTTACCTTTTTTCATGATAAACACTTAATTCCAACTTCAGGAACAATGCACACCTTTAACAGTATAGCACTCATATCAGCGACCATGGCAATGGGGGTTATTATCTCTGCAAGTATCTATAACCTATCGTTCTATTTCTATATTCGCAACAGACAATACCTCTACTATGGTCTAGCACAACTTGCTACTCTTGCCTTTTTGATTAACTTAGATAGTATCTACATCTCACCTTTTGATGAGATTTTTGGTATACATAGTTCTCTTTTTTTTAACCTTAGTCGTGCGTTAGTTCTACTCTTTTCACTACTTTTTATTCAAGAGTTTCTCAAAGAGTATCAGGCTAGTCAACTTAACAAACTTATCAAAGCTCTTATCTACCTAACCCTTTTTGATATACTCCTTACCTTTATCTTTTCGTATGCTTTTTTGACAAACTTTATCCCTATTTTTATGCCAATTTGGTTGGTATTGAGTGAGGCGAATAGGCTTATAAAAGAGAAAGATATGCCTTTTTATTTTCTACTAACAGGGTGGTACATCTCTATTTTTGTGGCTGTTATTGAGCATCTAGGACTGATTGATTTGATTGGAACACCATTTCCTTTTTTACATATTACCTTTGCTATTGAGTCTATCTTTCTCTCTCTTGCCATCTCTTACAAATTTAAACTCGTTGAAGAGAAACAAAAGATGCAACAGTCCCTACTGCTTCAACAGTCTCGGTTAGCCTCTATGGGAGAGATGATTTCCATTATTGCTCATCAGTGGAAGCAACCTTTAAATTTTCTCTCTCTTGCCAATATGAACCTAAAACGAATGCATAAAGAGGACAAAAAGAGTAATATGCTCATAGCCGAGTCAGGCAAACAGATAGAGTATATGTCCAGCACTATTGATAGCTTTAGAGACTTCTACAACCCCTCTAAAGAGAAAGAGGAGTTTAGTGTAAAGAGTGCTACAGAGCATGTCTTAACCATTCTCTCTTCGGCTCTCTCTTCTGCTAAAATAGAGATAACCACAACTATAGAGAAAGATTTTATCCTCTATGGCAATAAAAATGAGTTTGAACAGGTTCTTCTAAACCTTATCAACAATGCAAAAGATGCTATTGTAGAGAGACAAGTAGAGAATCCAACCATTAACATTGCTATTAAACATAGAGAGCTGAGTGTAGAAGACAACGCTAAAGGGATTAGCAAAGAGAACTTAATAAAAATTTTTGACCCCTACTTTAGTACCAAAAAAAATAGTGATGGTATTGGGCTTTATATCTCTAAGATGATTATTGAGAAGGAGTTAGAAGGAGTGTTGGAAGTAAAGAGTAGCCCCAAAGGGACTACTTTTTATTTGAGGTTTTAGTTGAGACTATAGATAGTCTTCCCAATCAATATCATCCCAATTTAACTCATCATCATAATCTTCATCATCCCATGACCAATCATCGTCAAAAGAGTTGTTCTCATTGTTATCATAAGGGTAATATCTGTTTTCCCACTCAATTAAACATGCTTCTACTTTCTCATCATCATCTAAAGCAATACAGTTGTCCCAATCTCTATCTTCATCGGTAAGCCCATCACTATTTGAATTATCGCTATTCTCATCACTATTATTATCTCCTCCATCATCAGTTGGGTTATCGCTATTATCTTCTTCATTATCATTTCCCATACTTAACTTAGGGTTGTTTTCAGCAAAATAGTCATAGTTCTCTGCATTATTAACAGCTTTATCTGGACTATTTTTAGCCAATGCTTTTGCATCAGCTTGACCATAAGCATAATCTTCAGTATTGGCAATGACAGCAAAGTGAGAGGCTTCATGAATAAGTGTACCTCCTTGTGTATCGGTTCCTGTTCGTGACGATTTCCAAAATGCACCACAAAGATAGATTTTATAGTGTTGATTAGGGTGTACATAAGCATAAACCTCCTCATACTCTGCATCACTCCTACATGTACCACAATCAAACTCTACATTTTTATTCTCAAAAGCATCATAAATCTTATTGTAGGCATCGGTCACAATCTTTTGACGTTTCTCACTTGGTTTTCCAAACCATGTAACATAACGCTCAGCTGATGTATTTTTTTTGGCTTGGTTCATTTTTTGGGAAGCCTCTTTAGACATAGTAATCGCATCATCATGTGCTAGTTTGAGTACTTCAATATCATTTTGTGAACAGCCATTAAAGTTAGCTGTCTGTTTTAAAGCTAATGCTCTTTTTTGTTGAGAGGTTGGTATAAAAAAGAGTGTTGTTTTTGGTATCTCACTCTTTTTGAGTTGCTCCTCTTTTACCTCTTTGGTATCTAAGGTTCTATATTTAAAAGAGCCGTCAAACTCAACACTGTAATTCCCTTTTTTCTTCATTGAATAATATTTGGAAAGGTCAATGGTGATTTTTTCACTGACACCTGATTCAAGCAACATATAGTCGTTATCTGTAGCTGTTCCACGCTTAATTAATCGACCTGTGTAGTCTGCATCTTTTTGACCAAGTTTAACATTAAACATATCAGCACTTAATCGCTTCTCAAGAGGAGTATTCCACTTTAAAACCTCAATATCTTTTTTAGAGTTATTGGTAATAGAGAGGACAACTCTTCCATCTTTAGAGTTTTCATCGCTTAAGAACTTCACATCAATAGGTGTTGAAGCAAAAAGAAATAGAGGAGCTAGGATTAAAAGTAGTGACTTTTTCATGATTTTATCCTTTATCTTTTGTGATAAAATCATTATAAATAAAAAAAATGGCTAAAAAATGACTCTTAATCTAAAACTATTAAGAAAAAAATACACAGTTTATACACAATTTCTCTATTCTAATTAAACATAATACTTTCTATTAACATTAGTTGTGGCAGAATGCCTAAGATGTTTTACAATTAAAGGACACAGATGTCAATTACGTTAGATTCTCCTCTTGATATGCACCTCCACTTAAGAGATGGCGAAATGCTCTCAACCGTTGCACCTCTTAGTGCCAAAACCTTTTCAGGGGCTATTATTATGCCAAATTTAGTTCCTCCTATATCTACCAAAGAGGAACTACTTTCCTATAAAGCTCGTATTTTAGAAGCTACCAAAGGGCATACCTTTAAACCCTATATGACCCTTTTTTTTAAACCCACCTATACCAAAGAGTTTTTAGAGAGTCTCCAAGATGAACTAATAGCTATTAAACTCTACCCTGCTGGAATCACTACCAACTCAGAAGGAGGTGTAGCTGGATTTGATGTGGAGGAGTTACGCCCTACTCTTACAGCTATGTCTGAGTTAAACATTCCTCTTTGTGTGCATGGTGAGACAAATGGGTTTGTAATGGATAGAGAGGCAGAGTTTGTCTCTATTTATGAGATGTTGGCAACTAACTTTCCAAAACTTAAGATTATTATGGAGCATATTACCACAAAAGAGAGTGTAGAGGCTCTCGATAGGTTTGAAAACCTCTATGCAACTATTACTCTTCATCATCTACTTATTACCCTTGATGATGTTGCAGGTGGTATGTTACAGCCCCACCTCTTTTGTAAACCAATTGCTAAGCGTCCTGAAGATAGAGAGGCGTTACGAAAAGTTGCATTTGAAGGTCATCCAAAAGTGATGTTTGGCTCCGACTCTGCACCGCACCCACAACACGCTAAAGAGTCCTGTGGTTGTGCAGCAGGTGTCTTTACTGCACCTATTGCAATTCAGGTTTTGACGGAACTTTTTGTCAAATTTTCAACAATTGAAAAGTTACAAGCTTTTCTTTCAGACAATGCACAAAAAATTTATAGTAATATAACTATACCTAAAAAACAAATTTCTTTAGAAGAGAAAACTTTTTTGGTACCAAATAAATATAGCAATGTTGTACCCCTCTATGCAGGGGAGACAATTAACTATAGTATCTTAGAGATAGAAGGGGATTAAAAGTATGGAAAACATAAAAAGTCTTATTGAAGGTCATGAAGAGTTTCAATCAATCAAATTTGCTAAAAATGAAGAGCGTTTTAAAACATTGGTAGAGAAGGGGCAAAACCCTAAAGCACTATTTATTGGGTGCAGTGACTCCCGTGTAATGCCTGAAATGATTACAAATGCTAAACCAGGAGACCTCTTTATTACAAGAAATATTGGAAACTTTGTTCCTCCATTTAATCCTGATGATAGCTATCATGCAACAGCAGCAGCTATTGAGTATGCTGTCTCTGTTTTAGAGGTCTGTGACATTATTGTCTGTGGACACTCACAGTGTGGTGCTATTGCATCACTCTTTAAAGATATTGAACCAAATGAAGAAAACCTTCACACTATTAAATGGTTAGAGCTAGGAGAGAGTGCAAAACGCTCTACTAAACTATTACCAAAAGGTGTATCTCAAAAAGAGATTTTAGACTATACAGAACGTATCTCTGTCATTTTTCAGTTAGAAAATCTACTTACCTATCCTGCTGTTAAAAGACGAATAGAAGAGGGTTCTCTCTTTTTACATGGTTGGCACTATAACATCAAAAATGGAAAGATTGAGTATTATGATGAAGAGGCTTATGAGTTTAAAGAGTTAACTGAAAAAGTTAAAGATTAGAAGATAGGGGAGAAGATTATGGTAGCAAATAACATTGAAGACCTCGTAGGTAATACCCCTTTGGTAAAACTCAATCAGCTATCTGAACGCTCGGGAGCTACTATCTTAGGAAAATGTGAGTTTATGAATCCAACCTCATCTGTCAAAGATAGAATTGCTATGAATATGATTAATGAGGCTCTCCAATCAGGTGTTATTGACCAAAACTCTACAATTATTGAGCCTACATCTGGAAATACAGGAATTGGTTTAGCAGCTATTTGTGCTGCTAAATCTTTAAAACTTATTTTAACCATGCCAGAGTCAATGAGTATTGAGCGTCGTAAACTTTTAAGCCATTTAGGAGCTGAAATTGTACTAACTCCTGCTTCTAAAGGAATGGGGGGTGCTATCTCAAAGGCAGCAACATTAGCAGAGGAGCAAAATGGTTATGTGCTTCAACAATTCAACAACCCAAGTAACCCTGCAATTCACCGAAAAACAACGGCTATAGAGATTTTAAATGACACCAACAAACAAGTTGACTACTTTGTAGCAGCTGTAGGAACAGGTGGAACACTTACAGGAACTTCAGAAGTACTAAAAGAGCATCTTCCTGAACTAAAAGCAGTTGCTGTTGAGCCTAGTAACTCCCCTGTTCTTGCAGGAGGATGTAGTGGTCCACATAAAATCCAAGGTATTGGGGCTGGTTTTATTCCTGAAATTCTAAATAACTCTATTTATGATGAAGTTCTTCAAGTTAGTGATGAAAAAGCAATTAAGTTTGCAAAAGAGGTTGCCCTTAATGAGGGTCTTTTGGTAGGAATTTCAGCTGGAGCAAACATTGCCGCTACCTTTGAGGTTGCCTCTCGTCCTGAAAATAGAGGTAAAACTTTTGTCACAATACTTTGTGATACAGCTGAACGTTATCTCTCTACTGACCTCTTCTAAGTTGTGCAAGAGCTTTTTGAAACCATTAAGATTGAAGATGGAAAAATCTTTAATCTTGAGTGGCATAACCGACGACTAAACCGAAGCCGTTTAGAACTCTTTTCACTTTATAAACCCATAGATTTAGCGAACTATATTGATGCTCCTCCAGCTCAAGGAGTCTATCGTTGCCGAGTAGTTTATGATACAGAGATTAAATCTGTAGAGTACCTACCCTATACTCCTAAACTCTTCAAACATTTCAAAATTGTACAAAGTAACTTAGCATATAGCTATAAATATAGTGACCGTTCGCAACTAAATAAACTTCTTTCAAAAGAGTATGATGAGATTATTATAGAAAAAGATAACCTCTTAACCGATACTTCTATAGCCAATATTGCCTTTTATGATGGTCAAGAGTGGCTAACCCCTTCAACACCTCTATTAAAGGGGACAACGAGAGAGAGGCTATTGGATGAAGGCTTTTTAAAAATAAAAGATATAAAAAAAGAGCATATTAAAAACTATTCGCACTTTGCTTTAATGAACGCTATGATAGGATTCCAAATACAAAAGTCTATTACAATACAGATATGACATACAAGAAGGGAAATACACCATGCCTCTGGAAAATCTAGAAACCTCCAAATATAAGGAGTTAATGAAAAATCATATTTTAGCTACGATTGAATATCTCTTTGATGCTAACCAAGAGTTTGGTGTTGCTTGTGAGATTTCGCTTGTAAGCTTTTCTCCAGACCTGCCAAATAAACTACATAAGTCACTACCTGAGATTACACTCTTTATGTTAGCAAACTACTCATTTGAAACAGCCTCTGTCGACCAACACTATCTCTCTTTTGAAGCTGGTTTTGGACCTGATAATTTTGGAGCATTAGTACAAATTCCACTACTTGCGATAAAACAACTTTTTGTAGATGAGTACCCTATTTTGATTAATGTAACAACCTCAAATGAGATTCAAGAAGAGGAGATAGAGGAGATAGACTCAATGTCTGCACTGCTCAAAAATCCTGAAAATGCAAAACTTTTAAAAAAGAAGAAAGGATAAAATCTCTAAAGAGAGATTTTATCGTAAGTGTTTAGCACTTACCTGAAATAATATAGTTCACAACATTATCAATAAAGACATTGTTTTTATTCTCTTTTGAGTAGACAATATAGAACTTACGCTTCATGGTATAGCCGTAGATTCGAGACTCAAAAAGCTCACCACGTGCTACCTCTTCGGCAATTGCATGTTTAGAGATAACCGAAACAGTTGGTATACCATCATCTCTTTTTGCTCTCTTAACACTCTGCAAAGCAGCTGTTGTATTAGAGACTTCAGAGAGAACATCAAAGCTTTTACATGAAACACCCAACTCTTCAAATACTTCAGAGATAAGCTTTCGGGTATGAGACCCCTCTTCTCGACAAATCCATTTAAACTCATAAAGCTCTTCGGTATTAACTGTTTTTGGAAGTGGAGCATTTGAAAAGATAACTAACTCATCATCAAACCACTCTCTATAGATTAACTCATCATCAAAAATAGGAGACTCTATTAACCCAATATCAAATTTACGCTCTTTTAAACCCTCTACTATCTTATCACTAGAGTCAATATTTAAAGTAACATCATTACCAATACCCTCAGATATACTATTTAGACACTTACCTGGAATAACATAAGAACCAATAGTATAGGAGGCAGCCAATCTAAAGGTCATCTCTTTTTTAATAATCTTTAGGACATCTTTTTCAAGATTATGAATTGACTTTTCAAGTTGAGTTACTACTTTATAGAGTTCCTCACCCTCAGCTGTTAATCTAATTCCATTCTTCTTTCTATCTATAATTTTAGCTTCCAAATAGTTTTCTATATATTTTATCTGTTGCGTTACCGCAGGTTGAGAGATTCCAAGTTTAGCAGAAGCTTTAGAGAAACTTCTCTCCCTAGCTACGGTTAAAAATGTCTCCATTTTAACAAAATCTTTTAACATTTAAACACCTTTGTAATATTTAATTTATTATAATTATTATATCAAATTATATTGAAATTATTATAAGTTATTTGAATATTTCTAAATATTTATAAAAAATACTTATTTTGATACATTTTTTGAACTTCCTAACAGAGTAGTTTCCCTAAAATCTAATAGCTTTAACTAGAAAAGTGATATAATAAATTAAAAAGTAATAAAAATATGCAAGATGTAATAGAAGCTCTAAATGAAGCACAACAAGAGGCAGTTCAACACATTGATGGACCTCTACTTATTTTGGCAGGGGCAGGTTCTGGAAAAACAAAAACTTTAACTACACGCTTGGCTTACCTTATCTCTGAAGTAGGGATTGACCCTTTAAATACCCTAACACTAACCTTTACCAATAAAGCAGCCAAAGAGATGAGAGAACGTGCCTCTAGGCTTATTAGTACCCAAACTTCCTCCATGCCACTTCTGTGTACCTTTCATAAGTTTGGTCTACTCTTTTTAAAACTACACATAGAAAAATTAGGACGAAAAAATAACTTTGTTATTATTGACTCTGATGACAAAAAACGTATCTTAAAACGTATTGCTAAAGAGCATAGTATCGATTTAAATATTTCATTTATAGGTTCTGAAATATCAAAATATAAGAATACCTTATTGACAGCAGATGAGATTCTCAAAAAAGCAGAACTTCCTGACTACCGAAAGATAGCAACTGTCTATAAAGATTATGAGACAGAGATAATAGAGAATAATCTAGTTGATTTTGATGACCTTCTTATGTTGACCTATAAAATTTTAGAACAAGATAAAGAGCTAAGAAGAGAGACCTCTAACCGTTACCAATATATTATGGTCGATGAGTACCAAGATACCAATGAGTTACAGTTTAAACTGCTAAAGCTTTTAGCCTCTGAACATGGTAACCTCTGTGTTGTTGGAGATGATGACCAGAGTATATATGGTTGGCGTGGAGCTAATATTCGTAATATTTTAGAGTTTTCAACACACTTCAAAGGGACAAAGACCGTTAAACTTGAGACTAACTACCGTTCAACTGAACCTATCTTAAAGGCGGCAAACGAACTTATAGAACACAACTCACAACGTATTGGTAAAAAACTTAGCTCCTTTAAAGGGGTGGGTGACGCAGTTAAACTACTTCATGCACTAGATGAGTCCTTAGAGTCAAAAAGCATTGCAAGAGAGATAAAAGAGCTACTTGCAAAAGGTGTTCCTGCCGATGAGATTGCTGTTCTCTACCGAATCAATGCCCTTTCACGTTCACTTGAAGAGGGTTTTACAAAAGAGGGAGTTGCCTTTAAACTCTTAGGGGGAATGCGTTTCTATGACCGTGCTGAGATAAAAGATATGATTTCCTACTTTAGAGTCTTTGCCAATCCTCATGATGACTTCTCTTTAGAGAGAATCATCAACAAACCAAAACGAGCCATTGGAAAAGTAACTGTTGATAAACTCAAAAAAGGAGCCTTTGAGAACAACTCCTCACTCTTTACCTTTATGAAAGAGAGAGAGTTAGCAGGTGTGGTGAGTAAAAAAGCATCTAATTCACTCAAAAAATTGGTTGAGCAGATTGAACTACTCCAACATGAACTAAACCATTCACTCTATAACTTTATTGAACTCTTTGAAGAGAGTATTGGACTCAAAAAATATTACGCTTCAATGGTAGATGGAACAGAGCGTGTACAAAATATCGACGAGTTTATTGGTTACTTTAGAGAAGCCATTAGTAAAAACCCTAATCTTACACTAGATATCTTTTTAAATGATATTTCGCTTCAGAGTGACCAAGACAATATTGATGAGAATGCTGTGACCATTATGAGTATTCACGCCTCAAAAGGATTAGAGTTTGAACACCTTTTTGTCATTGGCTTAGAGGAGGAGTTCTTTCCTCTGCTAGGTGAAGGATGCAATATGGAAGAGGAGCGACGCTTAGGCTACGTTGCCATTACACGAGCAAAATCTGACTTAACCCTTAGCTATGTTGACTCACGCTTCTACAAAGGTCAACGAAAACGAATTGAGAAGAGCCGATTTTTAGGAGAAGCTGGTCTTATTAACGATACAGCACTAAAAATAAGTAAATCTAAAATGTACAAAAAGGGTGACTTAGTCAAACATAAAATCTTTGGTATTGGTCGTGTCCAAGGTGCTACTAAATCAGGAAAAGAGTATAAACTCAAAATTAACTTTGGTGGTCATAAGAAAGAGATTTTAAGCTCATTTGTACAGATGGTGTAGAATGAATCGACTATTTGTTGTAAACAAACCCATTTTTAAAAGCTCAAACAGCTATATGGGTTATGTAAAAAGAAAATACAAAACTAAAAAAGTAGGTTTCTCTGGAACACTTGACCCTTTTGCTACAGGTTGCCTTATTGTCGCTACAGGGCAATACCCTAAACTTTTTCAATACCTAAAAAAAACACCTAAAGGCTACACTGCAACCCTATGGTTAGGGGCAAACTCTCAAAGTTTAGATATTGAAAATGTAGATTCAGTTAAAATAGTTCCTGAGTTTACTATAAATGAGATATACCAAGCACTAGAGAGTCTAAGAGGAGAGCTTACCTACTACCCTCCTAAGTTTTCAGCTAAGAAGGTTAATGGAAAACGTGCCTATGATTTAGCACGAGAGGGAAAAGATGTAGAGCTTAAAAAGATTGGCTCTACTATCTATGACATTCATCTCATAAACTACAACCACCCCTTTGTTCACTTTGAA
>JALVEV010000139.1 GCA_027030605.1 Campylobacteraceae bacterium
CTAAAAACTACACCTTATTTTTCTTTTTGAGGATACTCAGGGTGGCAATAGTTTACACCATCTACAGTACCAAGACTACAACAACCATCAGTTACACCTTTTTTGGTAAGACCTTTGTTGAATGCCCAGTAGTGGTTGTAACTACCATCTATTAAAAAGTTAAATACCTCTTCAACATCTGTTGCATTAGACTCTTTAGCCATTTTTAGGTACTTGTCTAAATCATCAATATCAGTAACTTCAACCATACAACCAACTTTTAGAGCTTCAACTTCAGAAATAGAACCTTTTGCAACTAAATCATCATATAAGTTTTGAATCTTAGCAATATCGTATGTTCCTGCTTTCATATCTTCAATTGGAGTATTGGCATAACCTAATGCAGGAAGGTCTACATTTCTAAAGCTACTACCATCGTTCAGTGCATACTTTTGAACCAATTTTTGAACTGCTGTAATGTGCTTGTACTCTGATTTTGTTGCAATATTTGTAAATTGATTTGTACCCCATTCAGTATAGAGTTTGTTGTAAACATCATAAGCTAAACGCTCTTCGTTTCCCATGTAAGAGATGGTATTGGCTAACTCTTCACTTAGTGTAGACTTTTCTCCATTAAGTGCTGTCTCTACATTTTCAGGAAGTCCTGTACAGTTTTTCTCTTCACTCTGTTCTGTAGCTTGACCATTGCCTTGTCCGTTTCCTTGACCTTTTCCAGTTCCATTTTCACTTGAACTGTTACCACACCCAATGGCAAAAAAGATAGAAGCTATAAGTAGTGTACTTTTAGTTAGATTTTGTTTCAAATTTTATCCTTAATATTAAATTATTTTAAAATATAGTAATCCAATATTAACCCAACGTTAATTTTGAAGTTCCAGCTTCCCTTTCACATCAAAATAATCCAAGTATACACTTATACTCTCCTCTAAAATAGTATTATTCAAATCCAAAGCCTCTTTTTTGGGAAACTTCAAAAAAAACTGTTGAGGCATAATAGAGTTCTCTTTTTTAGGATTTTTCAAATAACTAAGAAGAGACTTTTGCATACGCTCTTTAGTACTAAATTTCATTAAGTAACGACGATAGACAAGCTCACTTGGAATCTTCTGCTCAGTATGACACTTTAAACAATTTTGTTTCAGTAGAGGGCTTGGCTCTTTGGTTTGGGCAATGGTTGAGAGGAGTAGTGTTATAAAAATTTTCTTTACCATGTCAATGTTACCTTTGTCGGTTGATTAATATCTGAATTAATTGTAAAAGTAAAGTCATAACGTTTCACAACTTGACCAATAATATCTAACCCAATACCAAAACCACCCTCACTGTTGTTTGCTCTTCTAAATCGGTTTTGAATGAGTGAAATATTCTCTTTTTTAATACCTAATCCATCATTTTGTACCTCTAGTCTATTGGCTGTTAGCGTAACTTCTAATCTACCTGATTTATGATTATATTTTATAGCATTTGAAAGAAGATTATCTAATAGACGAATAGCATCATTTCTGTCCATTTTTAAAGTAATGTGAGAGTCTATATTTTTAATCACTTCAATATCTTTTGCTTCAATAAGTGTCTGAAAAAACTCAATTCTCTCATTTAAAAGGTCTGAAATATTAAGCTTTTCTAATGCTCGATGATAATTATGATTGAGCTTTAAAAAAGTAAGGTCTTCATATAGGCGGCTCAATGTTTTAGAAGCCATCTCAATACGTCTCATCTCCTTTTGACCATCACAACGGTAAAGAGTATCAAGCAGTTCAATATTAGTTAAAATAGTACTAATTGGTGTATTCAACTCATGTGTGGTATCTTCGATAAATCTATCCATAAGCTCTATAGACTCTCTCATAGGAGCAGTAAAGAGACGACCTAAAAAGAGACCTAAAAGGCTAAAAAAAACTCCTGCTATAATCAAAAATAGAAGTAGCATCTTAGTTAATTCATTAAGTGGTTTTGAATTAAACTTTTTAGAGACTAAAAGATAGGAAGCTCCAAGATAGTATGGTTGTAAAGAGTGAATATAGAAGAGCTTGTCTTTCTCTTGATAGAACTCTTTACTCCACTCGATATTTTTCGGTTTAAAAGTACCAAAAATATAGCCCTTATCTAAGTCATAAATAGCAGAATTAAAAGATGGGTCATTAGGATATAGTAGAGATTTATTAAAAGTTTGGTGAAGTTCTCTTAATCTTTGAGCTATCTTCTCTGCTTTTAATTGTAGTTTAGCATTTTGGCTATTTATAATTTGATGTTTTTGAAAGTTATAAAACATATAACTACCCAAGGTAAAGAGTAGAAAAGTTGAACCGAGATAGATAGCTAAAAAACGAATTAAAGAGCGTCTTTCGCTACTTAACATACTTATAACCCATATGTTTAATAGTCTCTATCTTATCTTTTCCTAAGATATTTCGTAGGGTATTGACATAAGCTCGTAAACTACCTTGACTTGGGCTTTCATCATACTCCCAAAGTATCTCATAGATAGCTTCATAAGTGAGTAGTTCATTATGATGTTTAAGAAAAAGTGAAAGAAGTTTGCTCTCTTTAGTTTTTAAAGCAATTTTTTCACCATCTTTCTCTAAAAATAGCCCTTTAATATCAAAAAAGTAACCATCTCCCAAATCAACATAATTCTCCTGTGTACCATAATGGCGTTTAATCAACGACTCTACACGTACCAAAAGCTCTTTTAGTGCAAAGGGTTTACGAATATAGTCATCACATCCTATGTCAAAACCTTGAGTCACATTATCAACAGCATTGAGTGATGTAACAAAGATAGCAGGAGTGGTATCTCCACTATCTCTTCTCTCTTGAAGAAAATCAAAACCATTTTGATGAGGCACTTTTACATCTAAAAGCATTAAATCTATACTCTTTTCATAGAGAATATCTTTAGCTTGTGATGCATCATAAGCAGTGTAAACCTTGTACCCTGAATACTCTAAAAACTGCTTAACAGTATCACTCAGTTGAATGTCATCTTCAAGAAGTAAA
>JALVEV010000140.1 GCA_027030605.1 Campylobacteraceae bacterium
AGAGGAGTAGTTTTTTAATATATGTTTTTCTAGGTTTTGAGCCGTCTCAACCGATTGGGAAAGGGCTGTTCCAGGAGGGGCGATAACACGGAACATGATACTCTCTTCGTTAAGCGTTGGCATAAACTCTCGCCCTTGTAGAGTTAACTGATAGGCTAAAAAAGCAAATGCAACCGTTACGGTTAAAAGTATGAGTTTTGGAAAGTGTAATGCCCCTTTTAAAAAGGGTAAATAGAGCCACTTAATAGCTCTCATTACCACATTCTCTTGTGATTTTTTAGGTTGTAAAAGAGCCAAAGTAAGAACAGGCACAAGTACCAATGCCACCAAAAGTGAGCCTAACATAACAAAGACAATATTGAGAGCCATTGGACTATAGAGTTTTCCAGCCAATCCATCAAGAGTAAGCAGAGGAATAAAGACAGCCACAATAATCAAAATAGCAAAAGTAATAGGTGTTGCTACCTCTTTAGCTGAGTTTAAAATAAGTGTTGTTCGGTTTGCCGTTGGATTTTCGTTGAGGTGTCGATAGGCATTCTCTACCATTACAATCGTCCCATCAACTATCATACCTACAGCAATAGCTAAACCACTCAGACTCATAAGATTTGCAGAGAGTCCAAAATACTCCATTAACCCAAATGCAATCAACAACGAAAGAGGCAGAGAGACAATGACAATAAACGCTGAACGAAGCTCAAATAGAAACAAAAACAGCACAATAGCCACTAAAACAATCCCACTTTGCAATGCTGAAGAGATAGTATTAACTGCCTTTTTGGTCATGGTGGTTCTATCATAAATAAGTTTTATCTCTACCCCACTTGGAAGTGAGGTGTTCACCTGCTCCATCTTCTTTTTTAACCCCTCAACAACCCTGTTTGCATCGGTTCCTGTTCGTTGAAGCACCATACCCATAACCGACTCATTCCCATCAATGCTAATCGCTCCAAAACGAGGTGCTACTCCCTGTTTTACCGTTGCCACATCACCAATAAGAATGGCACGACCTCCAAAAGATTTAACCACTGTTGAGCGAATATCATCAAGCGTTTGATAGAACCCAACACCACGAATTTGGTACTGTTCACGGTTAAACTCTAGGTACTGCCCCCCTGCACTAATGTTTGAACTCTCTAGTGCGTCAACAATATCACTATAGGTTACCCCTTTGGCTTGAAGTTTTCTAGGCTCTATTACTACCTCATACTGCTTCTCATAACCACCCCAAGAGATAACCTCTTCGACCCCAGAGACCGATTTAAACATCGGTTTTACAAAAAACTCTTGAAGCTCTCGTATCTCTTGAAGTGATTTTTTACCTGTAGTATCTTTAAGTTCATACCAAAAGACCTGCCCTAACCCTGTAGTATTTGGTCCAAGAGTTGGTTTCCCCCAACCATTAGGAATATCTACTGACAAAATTCGCTCACTCACCTGCTGACGCAAAAAGTAGATGTCATAGCTGTCTTCAAAAAAGACTGAAACATAAGAGAGTCCAAAGATGGAGTTACTCATAATACTCTTAACCCCTGCCATACCTGAAAGAGCTGACTCGATAGGATAGGTAATGAGTTTTTCAATATCTTCAGCCGAATTTCCTGCACTCTCTGTATAGATTACCACCTGCTTAGGAGTAATATCAGGAAAGGCATCAATGGGTACATTTTGATAGGAGCGATAGCCTAAAAAAGAGAGTACCACAAACAGCACTATTACCAAGAGTTTGTACCTCAAAGAGAGGTCTATAATTTTATTTAACATTTTTTATTTCCTTGTATAAAACATCATTGGTGCGATGGCAATTGCCAATACCAATAAAAAAATTCAAATTCTTCTCGTTCATAAGCTCCAGCTTATGAATGCCTATTGGAGCAACAACAACTTAAGTGTATGAAACTCCTCTAGTGCATACCGAAGCTGGAGCTTCGGTACGAGTTCACTGGCTACTCATTAACCAAAAAACATCTAAAAAAAAAGAAAGCTCATTAACAGCGACAGCCAATTCGCACTTTCTTTTTTTGGGTTACTTTTCTTTCTTTCGTTGCGAAACAAAGAAAAAAAGTGACAGAAAGAGCAATAAAAACAAATCAATGCCCATGCCCACCAAGAGAAGACTTCAACAAAAGAGACTTAATATAATAACTCCTATCAGAAACATAATCCGTATGCTCATCAAGCCCCTCAATAGCCACAAACTCATCATTTTGTTTCAAAATCTTCACCACATTCAACTCATAAGGAACATCAACCTCTTCATGTTCATGATGATGACCATGTGACTCCTCCTCTTCATGGTGTTCTTCTTTATGCTCTTCCTCATGCTCCTCATGATGTTCAGGAGTAAAAACAACCCACTCATTATTAAAAAATGAAAGAGCCGATTTTTTAACAGCCAAATATGACTTTGGCTCACCTATAGAAAGCTTAGAGTCAACATAAGCATTGACAAAAAGATTATGAACAGGCTCATCTAAACGAGAGAGAACCTGCATCTGTTGTGTCTGCTCATCTAATTGAGGTAAAATCTGTGAAATATGCATCTTATAGTGTTTTCCACCATAGATAAGTTGCCCCTTGTTCCCTACTTTCACCTCATTGACATAGTTTAGAGGAACATAAGATTTAACCAAAAAACTAGACCCACCTTTAACAATAGAGACCAACGCTCTGTTTGCATCAACAACAGAGTTAAGAGGTACTAAAATCTCTGCTACCTTGCCTGAACCTTGGGCATAAATCGTATAGTTACTTTTAATATTACCTTTGGTTGAAACCCCCAAAAGCTTTAATTGAGTTTTAATACTATCAATTTGAGATAGAACCTCATCTCGCTCTCTTTGCTCTCTATTGACTCGCTCTAAAGACTCTAATCCTTGATTGTAGAGATTTTTTAAAATCTTATAGTTCTTATTGTGAATGGCTAACTGTTTTCTAAGAAGTTTTAGCTCCGAAGAGAGTTTAGAGAGTTCCAAAGACTCTATAATAGCAATAGCTTGA
>JALVEV010000141.1 GCA_027030605.1 Campylobacteraceae bacterium
CCCTGTTGTACGGTTGCTAACAAAATCTTTATCATAAATCTCTTCATCTAAAATGACATAGGTCATCATATTTAGTACAAGAAGATTTGCTTCATAAGGAATAATACAATTATGCTTTGCATACTTCACCATCTTGGTCTCACGTACATCTATAATGGCTAAGTTGTTATGTTTCTTTGCCATATCGACAATACGATTTGCTACAATAGGG
Source organism: Campylobacteraceae bacterium (assembly GCA_027030605.1). Taxonomy (GTDB): domain Bacteria; phylum Campylobacterota; class Campylobacteria; order Campylobacterales; family Sulfurovaceae; genus UBA1140. The sequence goes on from JALVEV010000141.1 coordinate 212, forward strand.
TGTGCCTCCATAGTATTTGAGCCAATCACTAGCATAAACTCACAATCATAAATGTCATCATAAGGATTGGTCGCTGCCCCCTCACCTATGGTTGCTCTCATCCCTTTAAGCGATGGTGAGTGACAAACCCTAGCACAGTTGTCAACATGAGGAGAGTCCATCGTTTCACGACAAAACTTCTGAAAAGAGTAAGAGCTTTCACAACTCGTTCTTGCTCCACCAATGGCACAAAAGCTATCCCCTCCAAAGGTCTCTTTTATCTCTGCGAGTTTCATTGAGGCAATAGAGGTTGCCGTATCTAAATCACAAGTCCAAAAGGTATCATCAAAGATTTTCATCTTATCTTCAAATTTAGCTTTTATGGTTGGATTTTTATCTAAAAAAGTTTTACGAATACGTGGTTCACGTACTCTCTTGTCAGAGTCAACAAAATCAAACCCAAACTTCCCCTTAATACAGAGCTTCCCTTGCGAAACCACCCCATCTTTTTGAGCATAGATTTTAGTAATCTTATTGTTCTCAACTACCCCTGTAATGTCACAACCCACACCACAATAGGTACAGACACTCTCTATCTCTTTTACGTCAAATTTTGCTGTCATAAACTAACCCTTGATGAACTCTTTTTAATTTAAATAAGACTATTTTTATCCTATTTTTACTTAAAGTTAGGAAGTTTTAGAAAAACTCTTCATTATTCAGTGGTAGAGTTCAACCTAGCATAAACTTTATCTTTTACCTCCTTCCAAACTTCGCTCTTAACAATACCAGAATCAATACTAGAATTCATCCACTCATAGAGTTCATCTTCGGTAAAGAACTCTCTGTTATTTTCGATAAGTAGCACTTTTGCAATCACATAAAAATAATCAATAATCTCTTCATCACTCATAGGAATAGCAACAGTAGCTGTTTCTAAATTTCTAATGACCAACTGCAACTCTTTAGCAGAGACCTTCTCTGCATCATAAAAAGTAATGTTATTATGCTCATCTCGAATTGTAAACCCAGCAAGGTCTCGCCCCTTTAGTTTACTTATAATTTTAGAATTTTTTAAATCATCTCCAGTATAAACCTTAATTAGCTTATTGTTATAAATTCTAGTATACATTTGCAAAACTCCTAAAATATTCTTATCTTTTAACTATAGCTAATTTTTTATTTAAAGCATAATTAAGACTATTTTTATCTGATTTAAATATAGGTTAAGAACTTTTTGTTATTATCGCCTAAAATTAACAAGGAGTGACAATGGCAAAAATTAATGTAGAACTAGAGTGTGGATGTTTTAAAAAGAGTCCTTATGAGAATGGAATGGAGTTCTCTTCAAAAGATGAGGCGTTACAACAAGCCCTACTTATGGAGAGTCACATGAATCAAAAGTTCTGTCAAAAACATTTATTTACAGTAGTTGAAAATGGTGAAGATATCAATATTGCAGTTGAGATGAAGCCTAAAGAGTCAACAGGTGGATGTTGTGGTGGGGGACACTGTTCGTAACACTGTTTATTTGGTGCGATAGAAATCGCACCCTATAGGTTATTTAAAGTTTCCAAATACCAATGGAGCTTTTAGGTCAAGTGTTTTGACCTCTTTCATCACTTTTTGTAAATCATCTATCTTTTTTCCACTTACACGTACTTCATCACCCTGAATAGACGGTGTCACCTTTAACTTTAACGCTTTAATAGCTTTAACAATCTCTTTAGCTTCATCTTTTTCAATGCTATCGACTATTTTATAAATTACTTTCGTATTACCACCTGAAATTCCCTCTCTCTTTACCTCTTCAAGTGATTTACCTGCAATATTTCGTTTAATAAGTTTTGAGATGAGTATATCTTTTAGTGCATCAATCTTCTGTTCACTTGACGAACTAAGAGAGACTATCTTTGCCTTTTCATTTAATTCAATCTCTGCAACTAATCCTTTAAAATCAAAACGTGTTGCTACCTCTTTTTGTGCCATAATAATTGCATTTTTCATCTCCATCATATCTAACTTTGCAGAGATATCAAAGTAGTGTTCTTTTGCCATGCTCTTATCCTAATATTTTTTTGCTATTTTAACATATTACAAACTCTATGGTATAGTTTTAAAAAAATCTAAGAGCAAAAATGAAAAAAATAACACGGCGTATCTTTATTGCCTCTACTATATTAGCTGGAACAGGTCTAATCCTTCTACCACAACACCAAAAGACCCATGTAAAACTAGAACTCTTTAAGACCCTTGAAGCAGTACAAGAGGTACTCTTTCCCAAAGGGCTAAAAGCCCCATCTGCTTCTGAGTTTGGAGCAACTGCTTACCTTGCCAATGTCTCTTCTCACTCTTCATTTTTAGAGTCTGATTTAAAGTTTTTAAAACGTGGAGCAGGTGAACTAATGGATACCTATAACGACTTTTTAACCCTCTCGCCTAAAGAGCAAGATAAAAAATTAAGAGAGTTTGTCAAGAGTAGTAGACTTGGAGAGAATTGGGTCGCTTTTGTGCTTTACTTTACCATTGAGGGGCTTTTAGCTGACCCTATCTATGGTGGAAACAGAAATGAATCAGGCTGGAGGTGGCTTAATCACCATGCAGGAGAACCACGTCCACAAAAACCATTTGGAGAGCTTGTATAATGTATGATGTATGTATTGTAGGTACAGGAGCAGGAGCTTCTGGAGTAGCACATAAGTTGGTTGAAGCAGGGATAGATGTTGTTATGCTTGAACGTGGAGAGTTTTACCAAGAGAAGGATTTCTCTAAAGATGAGTTAGCCTACTGTAGGCGAGAGATAGTCACCC
>JALVEV010000142.1 GCA_027030605.1 Campylobacteraceae bacterium
CTTCTGTCTCAACAACTACAGAGGAGAACAAATCAATCGCTTCTGTAGTACAAGAGGTATCTGAAGATTTTTTAGCTCAGGAAGCAAACAAAATAGCCCAAGAGACTCAAAATGGTGTAGAGACTAAAACTGTACCTCCTATTACAACTGTTACTGTTCATCCTACCCGTAGTGTGTTATGGTTTGGATTTATTAATTTAGAGACTAAAAAGCGTCGTGAGTTTATGAAAAAGACATCTACTCCATTTACAATTGGCAACTCAAGATGGTTACTTGTTACAGGACATGGATATGTTGAGATTATCTCAGAGGCAAAAACAATAGAGAATGCTGACAACAAAAAACACTACTTCTTAATTGACAGTACAGACATTCAGGAGATAACTAAAAAAGAGTTTAGAGAGTTAAATGGACACAGAGGGTGGTAACACCTCTTAAACTTTTAATTTTTTCTTAAATACTAGAGAAGAGAGAGTTAACCTAAAATATGGTAACTTACACCAATGAATAATAATAGAAGAGGATAGTAATGTTTGATGAGATTCAGTTTGAAAAAATAAATAGATTACCAAAGTACATTTTTGCTGAGATAAATGACCTAAAGATGGCAGCAAGAAGAGCAGGTAAAGATATTATAGATTTTTCTATGGGGAATCCAGATGCCAGAACTCCTCAACCTATTATCGATAAACTCTGTGAAACAGCTCAACGAGACAAAACACATGGTTACAGTGCAAGTAAAGGTATCTATAAACTTCGTCTCGCCATGAGCAATTGGTACAAGAGAAAGTACAATGTAGAGCTAGACCCCGATACTGAAGTAGTTGCTACCATGGGGAGTAAAGAGGGGTATGTACACTTGGTTCAAGCCATCTCTAACCCAGGGGATGTTGCTATTGTCCCCGACCCAACCTACCCTATTCACTCTCAAGCGTTTATACTAGCTGGAGCAAATGTAGAGAAGATGGAGCTTAAGTTTGATGAGGAGAACTTTGAGGTAGATGAAGAGCAGTTTTTTACAGATTTAAATAATGCACTCGACAACTCTCTACCAAAAGCAAAATTTTTAGTTTTAAACTTTCCTCATAACCCAACAACTGCAACGGTAACTCCTGAATTTTATAAGCGTGTTGTTGCCTTAGCAAAAGAGAAACGTTTCTATATTATCTCGGATATCGCTTATGCAGACATTACTTTTGATGGCTACAAAACTCCTTCTATTTTAGAAGTTGAAGGAGCAAAAGATGTCGCTGTTGAGGCCTATACTATGTCAAAGTCTTATAACATGGCAGGTTGGCGTGTTGGATTTGTCTGTGGAAATAAAAAACTTATTGGTGCATTACAGAGTATTAAATCTTGGTTAGACTATGGAATGTTTACCCCAATACAAGTTGCTGCTACTGTTGCACTTGATGACCACCATTATGTACCAGATGAACAGATTATCCCTCTCTATGAAAAGCGTAGAGATGTAATGTTACAAGCTTTTGAAAATGCTGGTTGGCATATGGGTAAACCTAGTGCTTCCATGTTTATTTGGGGTAAAATTCCTGAGTCTTGTAGAGCCATGGGTTCATTAGAGTTCTCAAAACGACTCCTTGTTGAAGCTGGAGTTGCTGTAAGCCCAGGTGTTGGTTTTGGAAAATATGGAGATGACTATGTTCGTATTGCTCTTATTGAAAATGAGAAACGAATCCGTCAAGCTGCACGCAATATAAAGAGGTTTTTAAAAAAAGTAGAAGCTGAAAACAATACTAATTAAAAGGGAATAGCATGATTAAAATAGGAATACTTGGTGTAGGAACTGTGGGAGCAAGTGTTGCAAATATTTTAGAGGCAAATGCTGATATTATCGAGGCAAGAGCTGGTAAAAAGATTGTTGCAAAATCTGGAGTGGTCAAAAACCTATCAAAAGATAGAGGTGTAAATATTAAACTCTCAGACAATCCCTATGATGTAGTCGATGACCCTGAAATTGACATTGTTGTTGAGTTAATGGGTGGGGTTGAAGAGCCTTATGCCTTAGTCAAAAAGGCATTAGAGAATGGTAAAGCTGTTGTTACTGCAAACAAAGCCCTACTCGCTTACCACCGTTATGAACTTCAAGAGATTGCTGGAGATATTCCACTAATGTATGAAGCGAGTACAGCAGGAGGAATCCCAATTATTGGAGCGTTGCGTAATGGTTTAACAGCCAATCATATTGAGTCTATTCAAGGTATTATGAATGGAACAACAAACTATATGCTTACCAAGATGATTAACGAGGGTGCGTTGTATGATGAGATTTTAAAAGAGGCACAAGAGCTAGGTTATGCCGAAGCTGACCCTACCTTTGATGTAGGTGGATTTGATGCTTCTCATAAACTTCTTATTTTAGCTAGTATTGCGTATGGAATTGATGCAAAACCTGAAGATATCTTAATAGAGGGAATAGAGAATATTACCCAAACCGATGTCGCCTTTGCTAAAGATTTTGGATATGAGATTAAACTGCTTGGCATTGCCAAAAAAGTAGAAGAGGGAGTAGAGCTTAGGGTTCATCCAACAATGATTCCAGCTTCAAGCATGATAGCCAAGGTAGATGGGGTTATGAATGCTGTCTCTGTAGTTGGTGACCGTGTTGGTGAGACCATGTACTACGGTGCAGGTGCAGGTGGTGATGCAACTGCTTCGGCTGTTGTTGCAGATATTGTTGAGATTGTCCGAGGAAAAACGGGTCCAATGCTTGGGTACAAAAAAGGGTTAGAGGGTACAGCCTTTGAACTTCTTCCTGAAGAGGATATTGTAACCCACTACTACCTACGTATGGAGGTCGATGATAAATCGGGGGTCTTAGCTAAGATTACCAATGAGTTAGAGCAGTTTGATATCTCTATTGAGTCGATGTTACAAAAACCTCATAAAAACGATGAGCATGTGAAACTTCTCTTTACCACTCACGCATGTCAAGAGCTTAAAATTCAAGCAGCTATGGTTGAACTCA
>JALVEV010000143.1 GCA_027030605.1 Campylobacteraceae bacterium
CAGAAGATGGTTATGCAATTTTTAGACTAAACGACCACACAAAACGACTTAAAGAGTCTGCAAAAATGACACTCATTGATATTCCCTACAGTGTCGAAGAGCTAAATGAAGCACAGATTGAACTTTTACGAAAAAATGAATTTACAGGGGAGAATGTTTACATTCGCCCTTTTGCCTTTTTGGGTTACGGAGTAATGGGTGTTTATCATAAAGAAGCACCTGTTGAGACTGTATTGGCAGCGTGGGAGTGGGGAGCCTATCTTGGTGAAGAGGGGCTAAAGTCTGGGATTAGACTCAAAATCGCCTCTATGACCAGACCCGCAAACTCTTCAAATATGGGTAAAGCTAAAGCAACAGCCAACTATCTTAACTCTCAAATGGCAAAGTTTGAAGCAATAGATTGTGGCTACGATGAAGCTCTACTTCTTGATGACCAAGGGTATGTAGCAGAGGCGAGTGGAGCGTGTTTCTTTATGGTAAAAGATGGAGAGCTTATTAGCCCACCAAACGACAACTCTTTAGCCTCTATCACGCAAAAGACTGTTATTGAGTTAGCTCAAGATATGGGCTACACTGTAACACGAAGAAGAGTAAGTCGTGAAGAGATTTACATCGCTGATGAGGCATTTTTAACAGGAACAGCAGCAGAGATTACTCCTGTTCGAGAGGTCGATGCTAGAGTTATTGGTAGTGGTTCTCGTGGAGCAATTACTGAGGCTATTCAAAGTAAATACTTTGACATTGTATTTGGAAGAGATGAAAAATACAAACACTATTTGACCTATATATAAGGAGTCAATGTGCCAGCAGATATGAATGACTATTTTAAAAAGAAACAACCAAACAACAGTGGTGGTGGAGTAAAAACACCTAACAGACCTAGTAACAATGGAGGAAATAGTGGTGGAGGAGGCAAATCTACCCCATCTTGGTTATTTATTATTTTAGCTATTGTTGCAGGTATGATTTTCTTTAAACCATTTGAGATTATTAACTCGGGTGAAGTGGGCATCAAAGTACATACAGGTAAGTTCGATGAAAAACCCCTGAATGCAGGACTCCATTTCTACATTCCTGTACTTGAAACCATTATCAAGGTCAATACCCGTATGAGACAAATTATCTACTCAAACGAGAACAATATGATGACAGGCGACAACTATAGCTCAAAAAGAACATTGGGTATTGATGATTTAGAGGGTGGATTAAAACGTAACCGTGCTATTCCTGTTTTAGATAAACGAGGACTTACTGTTCACATCGACCTTGCTGTTCAGTATCAACTTAGAGCTGAAACTGCCCCTAAGACTATAGAGAAGTGGGGCGCAGGTTGGGAAGAGAAAATCATTAACTCAAAAGTACGTGAAGTAGTACGTGATGTTGTTGGACAATACACAGCTGAAAAACTCCCTGTTATGCGAAATGAGATTGCAACTGCTATTCAGACTAAAGTAACACAAAAAGTAGAGGCGATTGAGGGGAAACCAGTTATCTTAGCCTCTGTAGAGTTAAGAAACATTGTTCTTCCTCCAAAGATTAAAGAGAAGATAGAGCAGGTTCAAGCTGCAAAACAAGATGTAACCATTGCAGAGCAACAGAAAGAGAAAGCAAAACAAGAGGCTCAAAGAAAAGCTGAAATTGCACGTGGTGAAGCAGAGAGAAATCGTATTGAGGCTCAAGGTCAAGCAGATAAGATTCGAATTGAGGCTGAAGAACAAGCCAAAGCAAACAAACTTATTTCAAACTCTCTAACTGTTGAACTTCTTCAACTAGAGCAGATTAAGACTCAGGCTAAATTCAATGAGGCTCTAAAAGTAAATAAAGATGCTCAAATCTTCTTAACCCCTGGTGGTGCAGTACCAAATATTTGGGTAGATGCTAAAGGAAAAGAGCAGAGAGCTGTTTCAGCACAACAATAATTGTAGGGTGCGTTTCCCAACGCACCGTCAAAAAAGAGTTTGAAATTATCTAAAAATACAAAATATTATTAAAACGGTGCGTTGGGAAACGCACCCTACGGAGACCCACACATGACCATTGATTGGAATAAAAATCCCCTTATACCTGCTATTGCTCAAGATTATGAGACAAATGAAGTACTAATGTTAGCCTATATGAATGAAGAGGCGTATAACTTAACAGTTAGTACAGGTTATGCTCACTACTTTAGTAGAAGCAAACAACGCATTTGGAAAAAGGGTGAAAGCTCTAACCATACCCAAGAAATTAAAGATATTTTACTTGATTGTGACGCAGATACTTTAGTACTTAAAATTCACCAAAATGGTGTAGCGTGTCATACAGGAACCAAGAGCTGTTTCTTTACCTCTGTTACACAAGAGAAGCGTGTGCTTGAAAAAGAGGTAGATACTGATGCTATGTATAGTGTAGTAGATACTCTCTACCATACTATCTTAGAGCGTAAAAACTCAAAAGAGAGTAAAAAGTCTTGGACAAAAAAACTTCTTAATGACAAAGAGCTACTACTTAGTAAAATTCGTGAAGAGGCAGATGAAGTTTGTGTTGCTATAGATGAGGAGTCAGATGAGCAGGTTATCTATGAGTCAGCTGATTTACTCTATCATACTTTAGTTGGTTTAGGCTACCGTGATATCTCTCCAGATAGAGTAAAACAGGAACTAGCTCGTCGGTTTGGTGTTAGTGGAATTGAGGAGAAAGAGCAAAGAATAAAATAAAAATAAAAACAACTTATTTTATTTCATCTATAATTAACAAGAATAATTATAATAAAAAACACTCCATGTTAAGAAAAATTATCAGGAGTGCTTAACTTCTAGTAAATCCCATAAAATAACCATCTAACCCTAGATTTAAAAAACTATTTTTATTATAATAAAGTAAAAATATTCTTTAAAGGAGGGTCTTATGAAAAAAAAAATTATTACACTTACTCTACTATCTCTACTTAACTCTACCCTATGGGCTGAAACAATTTTATCTTTAGGAGAACGAGAAAAAACCA
>JALVEV010000144.1 GCA_027030605.1 Campylobacteraceae bacterium
TCTTCTAAAATAATGTCTGTAAAGGTAGAAATTTCTTCATTTCCTAAATCATACGCATATAAAAGTCCTACTACTGCTGTTCTTGCTTGGTGTCTTGTTGCCATATTTTGTTTGCCTTTTTAAAATATATATAGAAATTTAATAAATTAGACTTCTATATATATTTTTTGGTGCGTTAGAAAATGGCACCCTACGGAATTAAAATAATATTTGAAACCTGTAGGGTGCTGTTTTCAACGCACCTTTAGCTCGTTCCCATCCGTCCTCCTCGGTGGGAATGCATACGAGAAGTTTTATTCCTCATATATACTCCCACGCAGGAGCATGGGAGCGAGAAGAATTTATCTATTTTTCCAATTCCGTATAGAGATTCATCATTTCAATAAGCCCTGCCATAGCCTCACCACCTTTGTTACCTGCTTTTGTACCTGCTCTCTCAATGGCTTGTTCAATGCTATTGACAGTAAGTACCCCATAAGTAACTGGTTTTCCATGTTTCATGGTAGCACTTGCCACCCCTTTGGTTGCCTCTGCTGAAACATAATCAAAATGAGGAGTTGCCCCACGAATAACAGCACCCAAACAACAAACTGCATCATATTTACCAGATGCTAAAGCTTTGTCTAGTGCAAATGGAACTTCAAATGCTCCTGGAACTAAGATTAAATCTAAATCTTCAACATTCCCACCATGTCTTGCATAGGTATCTTTTGCACCCTCTACCAATCTATCTGTAATAAAGTGGTTAAACCGTGCGTTAATAATGGCTACTTTTTTACTTTTATCTACTTGAAAATCACCTTCAACTATTTTCATCTACTGCCTTTAAATTTTTAAAGAATTATAACCAATTAAGATTATTCTACAATGCTTCTAATCGCATCAATCTGTTTTATTAAACTATCTAGCTTATTTAACTCTATCATATTTGGACCATCGCTTAGAGCAATAGATGGGTCAAAGTGTGTCTCAAAAAAGAATCCATCAACTCCCACAGCTGCTGCACCACGTGCAAGATATGGAACTAAAGCCGAATCTCCACCAGAAGTTGCTCCACCCGATGCTGGTTGCTGAACAGAGTGAGTTGCATCAAAAATTACAGGAGCAAACTCTCGCATCTGTTTTAGACCTCTCATGTCAACAACTAAGTTACCATAACCAAAGGTACTACCACGCTCTGTTAACCAAACCCCATATTTTTGGGCATTTTCATAACTAGCCTCACCCTCAAAACCTCTTGTTTTAAGTACTTTTTTAACAGAGTGTTCCATCGCTTGTGGAGCTAGGAACTGCCCTTTTTTAATGTTTACTATAGCTCCTGTTTTAGCTGATGCTACCAATAAGTCTGTCTGACGACATAAAAAAGCTGGAATCTGTAGCACATCTACCACCTCTGCTACAGCTTGGGGTTGAGTATAGTCATGAACATCAGTTAAGAGTTTATAACCAAACTGCTCTTTAACCTCTTGAAGCATCTTTAACCCCTCATCAATCCCAGGTCCTCTAAAAGAGTCAAGACTTGTTCTATTTGCCTTGTCAAAACTCGCTTTAAAGTAGAAATCTTTAGTACAATCTTCATGATACTTCTTTAGACTCTCAGCAATTCTCATAACATTATCACGACTCTCTAATACACATGGTCCTGCAATTAATATCATTTTTTATCCTTAACTAGAGCGACTATCAGCCCTGAAATTATGACCAAAATTATACCTAAAACTTTCAAAGGTGTTGGTATAGGGTCACCTAAAGCTATACCAATAATAAGGGCAAAGACAATATTGGAGTAGGAGATAGTCCCAACAATTCCTGCTTTGGTATACTCATACGCTTTGGTCATAAGTACTTGTGAAGCTGTTGCCGATAAACCCATTATAAGAAGGTAGAGCCACAAAACTCCCTTAGGCATAATAAACTCATCAAACATAAACTCTAAATAGTTTGGAGGCTCCACATAGGGTGCAAGAGCCATTAAAAGAAGAGGTGCTAATGTACCTACACCCATAAAACTCATAACAATTGCTCTAGTATCATAATAGGCTCGAAGCTCACGAATAGAAGTGTATGCTAGTGCTGCCCCTACTCCTGAAAAGATTCCTAAGATACTATATTTACTAAAACTAGCTCCCTCTTGGGGCAAAGAGATACATGCCATACCAATAAACCCTAGAACAATAGCCAAAATAGCCCACTTATTGAGTTTTTCATTTAAAAAAAGATAAGCAAAAATAGCTACAAATATGGGTGAAGTTTTATTATAGGTCACAGCCTCTCCAAGAGGAATAAATGCAATAATATAGAAGTAGGCTAAAAGTGCTACAAACCCCATAGTTCCACGAAAAAGCAGTAAAAGTGGTCTACCACCTTTCTGTTTCAGAGGAGATTTGTAGATAGCAAAACCAACTAGAGCAACACCAAAAACATTTCTAAAAAAGGTTACTTCTACAGGGGGAAGTACTTCACTGACCGTCTTAGCAAATCCACCCATAACAGCAAAAGAGAGTGAAGCTAAAAGCATAAAAAGAACTCCTCTATCTATGCCTAAAATATATTTTTTCAAACAAAACCTTTGTAATTTTTTGGAAGTTTAGCATATTTAAGTTAGAATACTTTCAAAATTTTAACAATAAAGAGAGCATATGCGTCTAACACTACTCTCAATAGTTATACTGCTAACACTATTGACTCAACACTCTATTGCAAAAGAGTATAAATGGAATAACAAACTTACCTTTTTAGGTTTTTTAAAAAAATATCATATCCCCCAAAAAATTTATTATAACATGGATAGAGAAGATAGAGAGCTTATTCAAGAGATTAAAGCAGGACAAAGCTACACAATTAATTGGAAAAAAGGAAAAATATCTACTATTAATATTCCTGTATCTGATGAATTAATGTTGCAGATTAAACGAATTAAACAGGGATACATTGCTAACTATGTACCTATTCCTTATAAACTTATAGAGAAAACCATCTCCATTAAAATTAAAAATGGATTAGACAAAGACCTATATAGAGCAACCAAAACACACTACTATTATAAAGAGATTCAAGAAGTTTACTCTAAAGCCTTACCTCTAAATAAGATGAAAAAAGGCGATAGAGTTATAATTTTCTATACCCAAAGATATCGACACAACAAACCCTACACAAGTCCAAAAATAGAAGCTTGTCTTATAGAAATCAATAAAAAACCCTATTATGGTTTTTTAATGGATGACAATAAATATTATGACTCTATGGGCGTTAAGTATCAACGTACCTATACAACACGTTTTATTATTCCTGTTAACTACAAACGTATCTCTAGCAGATTTACACAGAGTCGTTACCACCCTATTTTGCACCGTTATAGGGCTCACTTAGGAATTGATTATGCTGCGAGACGAGGCAATAGAATTGTTGCTAGTTCTTCAGGAAAAATTGTCTTTAAAGGTTGGAAAGGTGGTTATGGTCGTGTAGTTGAAATTAAACATCCAGGTGGCATAAAAACTCTCTATGCACACATGAGCCGTTTTGGAAAATACAATCGTGGCTCTTACGTAAAACAGGGACAGGTTATTGGTTATGTTGGAACCTCTGGGCGAAGTACTGGACCTCACTTACACTTTGGACTTTACAAAAATGGTCATGCCATAAATCCTGCTAGATATGTAGCAAAACGACAAGCTAAAAAGATAAAATTAAAAGGTAGACAATATCGAAAACTCAGAAAAATTGTTCTACACTTTAGACCTCAATTTAGAGAAGTTAAAAGAAGGAAAAACAATATCGTTAAAAAAGAGAGTAGTAAGTGTCTAAACTGCTTTAAGAGGCTTCCTCCTAGATAATACTATAGAGTATACCGAAGTTATAACTTCAGTATACACTTAAAGTCTTTTCTCGTTCCCAACGTCCTCGTTGGGAATGCATATTGGAAGTTGATTTACAAAAAAACTTTTGATAGGAAAAAGAACATTTCCTACATCTTAGTAGCTCTAACATCTCCAAATAGAATCAAATCTTTTAAGACAGCCTTTTGAGTAATTCCATCATCCCCAATACGTAACAACAACTCGCCTTTGTCACTAGAGAAGATTTTTTGGTGAATAATCGCTCGTGCATACCAAGAGTCATCACTCTCACCTAACATCTCTTTATACTCACCATAGTCACTCTTTTTAGGAATATAAATCTCAGCTTTCCCCTCTTGTTTCTCTGCACCAACTGCAAGAAATGTATAGTGTTTATCCTCTTTAGTTCTATCTATCTTTTTATTTAAATTAAAATAGAGTGTTAAAAGGTCATCTTTTGAATAGTATTTTAATCTCTCACTACTCTCTTTATTAACTTTACCATTTTTCCAGCTTTTGTATGTTTTTGTTACTATCTTTTTTTGATGGTCAAAACGATAAATTTTATTACTAGTTTTTGAACCATAAGATTTAATAACTTGATACAAATCGGAAACCATTAATCCATTCTCTATATGCCCTTTAGAGATATGTTGTTCTGTTCGTCCACCTGAAAGGGTTTTTGCTAAACCTGTTGCTTTTAACTCTACATTAATCTCATATGAGTTCTCATTGCGTGTTAAAACAGCATTGGCAACTCCTATTTCTCCTATAATTCCAAACTCAACTTTATAGTCTGCCTTAATTGTTTCGGCGTTAAGTGTTGATAACATAAGTGCTGTTATCAGTATCCATATTTTTTTCATAATAATCCTTATTATTTTTATAAGTGAATTTAATCACATTTATGTGTAATAACTGTGACTCATCGAAGCATTATATCTAATATTTTTAGATAAAATATCCCTTAAGCATATAAAGTAAAAGGTAGAGCAATGCCTGAAACAAACACTACTCAAACTGAAGAGATAATTGATAAATCACAAGAGATTATTGACAAACTAGATATTAACTTTTTTCCAGAGGTTCAACAACTGCTCAATAAACTCTACAATAGCCCCATTGGAGACTACTTCAATGAACTCTATTTTGGAATTCCTCTTGGTAATATTATTGGTGCAGTTTTCTCTTTTTTCTTTTTTCTACTTTTACGGAAACTCTTTGCAACATTAATTATTAGAGTACTTCACCCTTTTACAAAACGAACAAAGACTTACTATGATGAACGTATTCTCTCTGCACTTAAAGGTCCTTTGAGTTTCGTCTTTATTATTATTGGAATACGCCTTTTTTTTGCTTTACTATTTTTAGAAACTGACTTTATCAATCATATAATTAGTTCACTTATTACCTTTAACGTCTTTTGGGCAATATATGAGCTTACTTTTGCACTAAGAGGGGGTATCTATCACTTTACTGCAAAACTTAACCCTGAATTATCCTATGAAGTGGGGAACTTTATTTTGGCTATTATCCGAGCTATTGTTATTGCCATTGGAGCAGGTTCACTTCTTCAAGTTTGGGGCATTAATGTAGCAGGTTTAGTAGCAGGGTTAGGAATTGGGGGTTTAGCATTTGCCTTAGCTGCTAAAGATACTGCAGCAAACCTTTTTGGTTCTGTTGCTCTACTCTTTGACAAATCAATTCGTATTGGCGAGTGGATAAAGATTGGTAACGTTGAAGGAGTTGTTGAAGATATTGGAATGCGTACTACAAAGATTCGCTCTTTTGGTAAGTCTTTAGTTATGCTTCCTAACCAAGTTATTGCCAACAGTCCTATTGAGAACTTTTCACGACGAGGAGTACGACGAATTAAGATGACCATTGGTCTAACTTATGGTACAAATAGTGAGCAGATAGCAAATATTGTAGAAGATATTAAAACTATGCTTCGCTCACATAAAGGAATAGCCCAAAAAGAGACTATGCTAGTCAACTTCAAATCTTTTGGAGATAGCTCTTTAGATATATTTATCTATACCTTTACAAATACAGCCAATTGGGCAAAATATATGGATATAAAAGAGGATATTAATCTACAAATTATGAAGATTGTAGAAGAGAACAACTCAAGCTTTGCTTTCCCATCACAGTCTATATATGTTGAAAGTATGCCAACATCAAGCGATAATTAAAACTCTGCTATAATTCGGCTAATTTTTAACCGTAGGGTGTAGTCCCCCGACTACACCTTTAAGTACCCAACCCCTTTAAAAATCAAACTGTTATTTGATGGTGTAGTCGGGGACTACACCCTACAGAGCAAACAAATATAGAAAGACGAACCATGACACAACTAAAGAAAGTAGCCATTCTAGGGCGACCAAATGTAGGGAAAAGCTCCCTCTTTAACCGACTAATTAGACAAAGAGATGCCATTACCTCTGATGTAGAGGGAACGACTCGTGACATTAAAAAAAGAGTTGCCACCATCTCTGGCAATCGTGACTTTGAGATTATAGACACAGGTGGTATAGACGACTCCACAGAGATGTTCTCTATTGTCAAAAAGCTCTCTTTACGTGCTGCCGATGAAGCTGATGTTATTATCTTTATGGTAGATGGGAAAAAGATTCCTGACGAAGAGGATAAAGAGCTTTTTTATCAACTTCAAGACTTAGGCAAACCCATTGCATTAGTAGTCAACAAAATTGACAACGAC
The DNA here is from genome assembly GCA_027030605.1 of Campylobacteraceae bacterium. Classification (GTDB taxonomy): domain Bacteria; phylum Campylobacterota; class Campylobacteria; order Campylobacterales; family Sulfurovaceae; genus UBA1140. The sequence continues at coordinate 6,559 of JALVEV010000144.1, forward strand.
AAAGATGAAACGACACGATATTGGGATTTTTTAGAGTTTGGAGCAGAGAGAACCTTTCCTATGTCTGTGAGTCATAACCGATATATGAATGACTTCTATGCATGGCTAGAGGAGTATATTCCAGAGCATGAAGAGGAGGAGCAGGGTCTTCAACTAGAAGAGGATGATGAACTCTCTTTTGAAGAGATTGTTGAGATGGTTCAAGTAGATGACCTTGAAGATGAAGATAGAGATATAAAGGTAGCGATTATTGGTCGTGTCAATACAGGAAAGAGTTCACTTCTAAATGCTTTTTTAAAAGAGGAGCGTTCTGTTGTCTCTGATGTAGCAGGAACAACTATTGACCCTGTTGATGAGTCTATTGAGTATAAAGAGCATAAGATTACCTTTGTCGACACAGCAGGAATAAGAAGACGTGGTAAGATTGTAGGTATTGAGAAGTACGCTTTTGATAGAACGGAAGAGATGTTAGAACAAGCAGACATTGCTCTACTAGTCATAGATGCTACAGAGGGTGTACTTGAGCTAGATGAACGAATTGCTGGGCTTATAGAGAAGTATAAACTTGGCTGTCTAATCGTACTTAATAAATGGGATATTAAAAAAGAGAATAAAGAGAGCTATCAAAAAGCTGTAGATGATATTCGAGACAACTTAAAGTTTTTACACTATGCTCCACTTATTACTGTTTCAGCAAAAACAGGACTTAGAGTTCATAAGATTTTAGATGAAATCATTGCTATCTATGGACGATATAAACAGCGTATTCCTACCTCTAAACTCAATGAGGTTCTTAAGTATGCAATTTCACGACACCATATTCCAACAGTCAATGGTGGAGTAGTTCGTATTAAATTTGCAACACAGTATGAGACAAAACCTCCTAAAATAGCTATTATTATGAACCGACCTGATGGACTTCACTTCTCTTACAAACGGTACTTAACCAATGTATTTAGAGAGAAGTTTGACTTTGAGGGGGTTCCTTTAGATATTGGAGGAAGAAAACGTGGTCAACGAATGGATGATGATTAATTATTAGATTTACTAAATTGGTTAGGAATCGGAGACTTCAGTCCCGAACAAAGCGAAGCTGAAACCATCGGTTCCTATGCTACTTATGCTCCTTACTCAATTCAGAATAAGGAACAGCTTTAGAGAAGTACCACCCTTGCCCATATTTCACTCCAAAACTTTTTAAAATATCTACAACATATTGATTATCAATAAACTCTGCAATCACTTCAATATTGTTTTGTTGACAAAAGAGAGCAAAAGTTTTAACAAGACTATATGCTTTCTTATCATGATGAATCTCTTTGATAATACTTCCATCAATTTTTAAATAATCAATACTAAGATTAAGTAGATGATTCAAGTTTGAGTAACCTGAACCAAAGTCATCTATACAAATTTTATATCCAAAAAGTTTTAACTTCTGTAATGATAGCTCTACCTTATTATAATCAATGCTTTTGTTTTCTAAAATTTCAATATAGAGTCTATCAGCTAAATCTGAATTTTGAGCAAAGATTGCTAAAATAGAGTCATTAATTAAGTCATCAGCTGAAAGATTTATAGATATTTGTATTTGTGAATCTTCTCGTAACTTTTTAATATTATAATCAATAACTCGTTTTGTTAAATAAGTATAAAGATAAGAGTCCTCCAAATCAGGCAATATTTTATCAGGGAAAATAATATTGTCACCATCTTCAATACGTAAAAGAGCCTCATAGTGATGAAGCTCTTTTGTCTCTAAATCTCTAATCGGTTGATAGTAACAGACCAATTTGTCAGACTCTATCATCTCCTTTAGCTTCTCTCTATAGAGTTTTTTAGTTTGACTAATATCAAAATAGGAGATACAGTTTCTTCCACCATGCTTACACTCATATAAAGCTGTATCTGCCTTATGAATTACCTCTTGTAGTGACTTCTCTACCTCTGTATGTAACAGTACTCCTATAGAGATAGTCAAGGAAAAACTCTCTTTATCTATAGTGAATTTTGCACGTTCAACAGCAATACGTATCTTCTCTAATAGCTCTCTTATCTTCTCCTCATCTCTATTCTCTTTTGTAAAAAGAATTAAAAACTCCTCTCCACTATACTGAATAAAGATATCACTCTTCTTTAAAAAAGATGCCATAACTTTAATAACAGAGATAATAATTTTATCACCATTCTCTTGACCATATAGATTATTTATACGTTTAAAAAAATCTATATCAGCTAAAGCAACATAGTAGTTTTTAAAATCAATCTTGTCATAGTTATCTGTCATATAGACACGATTGTAAGTATTTGTTTTGGGGTTTCGATAGATTTTATACTTATTATAACGACTATAGAGTATATAAACCAGAAAAATAAATAGTATAAATAGCAAAACCAATGCAGAGTAACTTAAAAAGTCAACACTTACTTCTAAAAGTGAAGAGAGACGGTTCTCACTATAATCAATAACCAATAGAGCAACTGTTTTATTGTGTTGAATAATTGGTTTAACTAGAGTAAAAGAGAGTCCCTCGATATCTTTTTGAACAAAAACTTGTTTTTTCTTCTCTTTAATAGCTTTTGTAAAAAATCTATCATTTTCAGGAATAAAAGGTTCACTCACCTGAGTTGACTCCTCTTTATCTACATCAAATAAGAAAAAATACTTTCCTCTGTTTATATATAAGACGTAGAGTGATTTAATATCTTCATTAGATAAAATAGAGAGTCTCTTTTCATTTTCAGCTCTTAATCCTTCATCTTTTAAATTTGCTAAAATAAAATTTGAATTGTTAAAAATAATTTGGTCAAGAATCTTACTAGAAGTATCATCAATTATACCAACAGCTCTATTTAAAAGAAGATTCTTAACTCTCTCTTCATATCCACCCATACTTTTATAGGAGAATATAAGTAAAGAAGAGAATACAATATAGGCAAATATTAGATAATAATATATTCTATTACTACTAAAAAATGTAAGTTTATTTTGCACAGTCTCTTCCCTATTTTAAGTTTATATATTTGAAAATTTTAACATAAAAATGTGCCTAATTGTGAACATTAAATAGACAAGCTTATATTTCTTTTAAGTTTTCTTCGTAAAAAATACTATTTCATATCTGATAATAAACACACTGGATTAATCTGACACTCACTCAAAAGATGCTTATTATAGGAGTTTGGTAGCCTTAAACCATTATCTTTTAAACGCTCATTAATAAAAATTATCTCTGTTCGCCCTTTTTTTAAATAAATCGCACCAATACTCTTTTTATTCTCTTGCAATTTTTTATATGAATCAACAATTGAGATTTTATTAGTGTTCTTTTTTGGAAAAAGAACAATATTTGCCTTCTCAAGAGAAGTAAACTTTAAACCATTATTTAACTTTATCTTCTCATTAGCATTAAAAAATTTCAAAACTTCATTTGCTCTAACAGACTCTAGATGCACAAGCGTATTACTTACTTTATTAACATTTAACCCTGCAACTAACAAAAGAGGTAAAAAAAGGGAAATACATAGTAATTTTTTCATGATTCTATCCTTGATTAGGTAATAATACTATAAAACATCATAAAACATTATAAAATAAAAAAATTAATATAAATATAAAGTTTATTTATATATTAAAAAACAATAATTTCGCTATAATTCAATTACTATTTTATAACTGTAACTAAGGGACATCATGCGTGTACTAACTGGAATTCAAGCTTCAGGTAAGCTTCATATTGGTAACTATTTTGGAGCAATGAAACCAATGATAGAGCTTCAAGAGAGAGAGGAGCTATTTACTTTTATTGCCAACTATCACTCTTTGACCACATCTAAAGATGCAAAGCTTTTAAAAGAGCTAACATTTGATGCTGCTGTAGATTATCTCTCTTTAGGAATAGACCCACAAAAGACCACTTTTTGGGTTCAGAGTGACGTACCACAGGTACTTGAACTCTACTGGATACTCTCAAAATTTACCCCAATGGGGTTACTAGAGAGGGCTCACTCCTACAAAGATAAAGTAGCAAAAGGAATCAGTGCAAACCATGCACTCTTCTCTTATCCTGTACTTATGGCCGCTGATATTTTACTGTTAGATACCCAAAAAGTACCTGTAGGAAAAGACCAGATTCAACATGTTGAGATAACACGTGATATTGCGACTAAATTTAACAATGAGTATGGAGAGATTTTTACGCTACCTGAGCATGTCGTTAACGAAGAGGTGGCTACCATTCCCGGGA
>JALVEV010000145.1 GCA_027030605.1 Campylobacteraceae bacterium
TCATATCATGATATTATTTAAAATAGGAATAGAATGTATTTTAAAACCATAGATTTTTCAAAATTTTCAAGTATTAGAGTAGGGACTCCTATTGAGGTGTTGATGTTGGAGCGTGGAGATAAAATCCCTAACGATAGAGTGATTATTGGTCATGCAAACAACCTTTTGGTCTCACCCACTCCTCCACCTCTGATGATGCTCTCTAAAGACTACTCTTTTATAGATTTAGAAGAGGACGTTTTAACCGTTGGTTGTGCTACCCCTACAGGAAAATTGCTCTCTTTTACTAAAAAAAATGACCTTGCAGGGTTTGAGTTTGTCTCTAAGCTTCCAGGGTCTATTGGTGGAATGTTGGCGATGAATGCAGGGGTGAAGAGCTATGAGATATTTAATATAGTTGATGCTATTAAGATAGATGGGAAGTGGATAGATAAAAGAGAGATAGAGCATGGTTATCGATTTGCTAAGTTAAATGGGGTGGCTACCGAGGCTCGATTTAGGGTTAAAAGAGGCTTCTCTAAAGAGTTACTTGATGAGTTACTCAATCTACGCTCTAACCAACCAAAAACTCCAAGTGCTGGTTCTGCATTTAAAAATCCAGAAGGGGACTATGCAGGACGATTAATTGAAGCAGTTGGGCTTAAAGGTGTTTCAAAAGGTGACATGCAGTGGTCAGAAGTTCATGCAAATTTTTTAGTAAACCATGGAAAAGGTACTTTTGAAGAGGCAAAACAGCTAATTGACTTAGCAAAAGAGAGGGTTTTAGAGCAGTTTGGCATAGAGCTTAAAGAGGAGGTTCAAATACTTTAAACTTTTTAACCCCAATCTTGGTTTTTCTCTCTGTATCGGTGCTTATCTTTTTTATAGGAAGTACCATTTTTTAACTTCTGTAGACGATTAAGTAGCGTCATGTTAGCTTCTCTCATATCATCAAGTTTAAACTCATCTTTGAGTTCACTCTCAAGTCGTTCTATATAGGCTTTCATCTGTTGATGGTACTCAGAATTGAGTTGAATCTCTACCTGTTCATCGAGCTTCTTTTTGAGTTCTTGAAACTTTTTTAAAAACTGCTCTTGTGTCGTTGTCTCGTCTCGAAACATTCTAAAGAGGTTTTTTGTTATTTTCTCTAAAAAGGTAATATAGCGTTGGCGTTGATATTTTTCTATCTGTTTAGGTGTGTATCTCATTGTAAATAATTATAGCATAAACTCAATAAGGCTACAATACTTCATAGAGAGGATAAGATAATGGTAAAGTCAATAGCTTTAGTTGTGGTGTCGATATACGTAGGGTGGGTGTTTCGTGGTATCTATGCTGATGAAACTACGGACTCTTCTAATCAAAAAAGAGAAGAGTTATCTGATGTTGAGTGTGAAGATATTTCACATGAAGTTATTGAGAAGACTATAGAGAAGGAGATAATAAAGTATGTACCTAAAACTAAAATTGTTTATAGAGAGAACAAACAAGAGGATAATAGAACAAAAGACCCTTTTTTTATTGCACTAGAGCAAAAAAAATTCTACAAGGCGATGGAGTATTATGAAGAGGCAGAAGAGGAGAAACATTCGACCTATAAAAATGCACTATTAGGATATTTTCGTAAAGAGGAGCTTTCTGCTCCATGGAAAACTGTTCACCAAATAAGATATTTTTTAAATATGGAAACAGAAAATGAAAAATTTGTTTTTTTACTATCTGGAATATTTGTAAGGTTAGGTGTTTATAGTATGGCATTAGACCTATTGGTTGATTTTAGCTATGTAGCCTCTTTTGAAAATATAAAACTGATTCATACTAAAATTAAATCAATTTCACTTACCTATATTGATAAATTGATGGTGGCACAAGAGTATAAAGAGCTTGTTACATTTTTACTCAATCGAATCAATATTGGTGTTCTTAGTGAGTTCTACTCTTTTGAATTGGCAAAAGTTTATATTAAATTAAAAAAATATATCAAAGCAAAAGAGTTGTTTGAAGAGCTTATCTACAATGATATCTATAAAGAGAGAGCCATAAAGCTTTTAGACTATATTGATGAAAAATTAGCAGAACTAGCAGAGTATCCGATTCAAATTCCTCTTATGAGAAGTGGAAGACATTTTTTAGTGAAAGCTTATGTGAATCAAAGAGAGGTAGTTCTATTGCTTGATACAGGGGCCTCTATTACTACCATAGATGATACTATTGTGAATGGTTTAGATATTTTCAAAAAAGATGTTACTTTTGGTACTGCTAATGGGGAGATTCTATCCAATATCTATAGTGCTGATAATTTTACCATTGGAGAGATTACTATAAGTAACTTTCATATAAGTGGAGGGTTACCAGTAGATAACTCTATTGATGGGTTATTAGGGATGAATTTTTTAGGGAGATATAAATTTAAAATTGACCAAAGAGAGGCTATTCTTTTTTTAGGTAAGAAGTACTAACGATAAACACTCTTCAAAAAGAAGAGGTTTATCTAAAAAATTACTTAACAAGCAGCTTTCGCAGCCTCTAAAGCCTCTTCATAGTTAGGTTCTTGAGTAATCTCTGGAACAACTTGTTTGTAAGTTACTTTTCCATCTTTACCAATAACAAAGATAACTCTTGCTAGTACACCAGCTAAAGGACCATCTGCCAAAAGAACACCATATGCATTTCCAAAATCTTTATTTCTAAAGTCTGAACAAACTTTGATGTTCTCAATTCCAGCAGCCCCACACCATCTAGCAGCAGCAAATGGTAAGTCCATAGATACTGTAATTACCTCTACACCATCAAGGTCAGCAGCCTCTTGGTTAAATCTTCTTGTCTCTGCATCACATACACCTGTATCAAGTGAAGGTACTGCGATTACTAGTTGAACTTTACCCTCTCCTCCTACTTGCTCATCTTGAAGCATTGGGTTACAGTTTACTACTGTTACTACTGGTGCTGTGTCTCCAACGTTTACTTCTGTACCTGCTAGGTTACATACTGTATCATTTTT
>JALVEV010000146.1 GCA_027030605.1 Campylobacteraceae bacterium
ACTCCATTTAGAAACCATCTCTTCATCTTTTTGTTTGTCATAACTTGTTGGGGTATAGCCACTTGAGACATACCGAATGAACTTTATCTTAAAGCTATTGTCACTTTTGAAGTTGACCTTTAGTTTGTATCCATTGTCTATATCAATATAGACTGTTTTTGACTCTTTTAGTCGCTTTTTCTCCTCATCAACTATAGTGTAACCTAGCTCTTTTAGATTTCTAATTACCTCATCGGCAATTAGCTCATTTTCTGCCTTGTGTTGCTCTTGGGTTTGATATGCTTCTATCTCTTGCTTTAACTGCTCATACTCATCTAAGTTAAAACACTCTTTTTCTATAAATAGGGCAACTTTTGAGTTCAAATCAGGATTATCTATGCCACTACTTAGTTCAGAGAGTTTATCTTTGAAACTTTTTTCTTTTTTCGCTTGGGCATACTCTATCTTTAGATTATCTCGAATAAGCTCCAACCTATCACTCTCTTTTTCTATGTCAAATGGAAACTGATAGTTTGGCTTTAATGCTGTTAGCTTCTCTAAGTTTATCTCTATCTCTTGGCGTATTTTGTCGCTTTTGTGTTGCTCTACAATCTTCTCCTCTTTTATATCATCTAACCTGTGAGCAATTATATACTGCTCAAAAACTCTATCTTTATAGCTCTCAATCTCCTCTTTTAGACTATTTAACAGACTCTTTTTTGTTTTTATATCGGCTGAGTTAGCAATACTTTTATGGAGTTTCAGAATTTTTTGAAATGGTTTATCTAACGATTTTGGTTGCTCTAACTGCTCTATAATTGTTTGATAGATTTCAAGCTCTTTATCTATCTCTTTGTACTCAACTTTTAGAAGATTTAGTCTTTCTCTTATGGTTAAGAGGCTATTTTGAAACTTCTCTCTATCTTGTTTTTCAGAAGATAAGATTTCTAAAATTGACTTATCATATTTTGGCATTATCTCTTTAGAGATTTTTTTTAATTGGTTAGCATAGTTCAGAGTAATATTGTATCTGCTCTTAAGCTCTCTTTCCCTCTTCTCTATCTCTTTAATACCATCTGCCAAATAGGATTTAAGTTTATCTCTTTTTATTGCAAGATAACCATAACTCACTCCACCAACTACAAGCCCCCCAACAATCAACGCTCCACCTGTTAACAATGCACCACTCGTTGCAACACTTGTCCCTGCACCTGTAGCCACGGTTGTTACAGTAGGTGCTACTGTAGTTGCAACAGGTGCTATGGTTGTTGTTGATGGAAGTACAATAGGGGCTATATAACCTGCTTTTCCTACACTCATCTAAACTCCTTTAATATCTACTTTTATCTCTACAGAACGAGAAAGAAAAATAGTATCTTTATCTTTTATCTCTGTTCTCTTTATAACTCTATGTTCCACACTTCCCAAATAAGTTCCATTAGAAGAGTCTAAATCTTCAATATACCACTTGCCATTGTCAAATAAAAACTTGGCATGTCGCCTTGATACAGTAGTCATCAAAGCTAAAAGTTCAGCTCCTGTTGCCTCTCTGCCTACAATATCTCCACTCTCTATTGGTATGGGAAAATCTTCCTCAACCAATAGCTTTAACTCTGTTGGAGTTGGCTCTTTTTTATACTCATCAAATAGCATACTATCACAATAAATACAAGCAAACTCATCTAGTTCATTCTCTTGCCCACAAGCTTTACAAATTTTATACTTTTTCATCAATTTGCCTCCCTATCTTAGGAATACCCAAAACAAAAATTCCATTACGATTTATAACTTGCAACTCTCTATCTCTCTTTTTTTTGTAACTCATATACTCCTCTTTAAGATTTTGATTTAAGATAACCATCTCTTGGTTATCTGACCCTTTATAGACAAACTCTGTAGGTTTATCTATCTCAAATCGCCCCACAACCAAAACATCAATAAGCTCTAAAATATCTTGAAATTTTTGTTGCAAGTAACGATAAGAGAATCCACTATAGAGCAAAATATCATCAATACCACTATCTCGTAAGCCAATTAACAACTCTTTTAGTGCAACAGCCTGTTCAAAAGGTTCACCCCCTGTAATGGTTACTCTTTTTGTATTAGATTTTAAAACCTCTTTAACCAATGCCTCTACACCATACAGAACACCTTCATCTTTATCCCAAGTGTGTTGTGAGATACAACCTTTACATTCAAATGAACACCCTTGTGTCCAGATACCAATTCGTTTGTTAGGACCCAAAACATAAAGAGGATAGTGTATTAAGTTAATTCTAATATCCATATTCCATCCTCTTCTATTAGATTGGTAACGCTCACTTTTGAACCTTGTTGAATATCATATTTAACAAGTGCTGTGGAGAGAGGGTTAATGAAGACTTTTTCAAGTTGGTTTCCAATACCTCTACCACCCATTGAGAGATTACTCGTACAAGCTACCTCTAATTGAGGTTTAATGTCTTCTACTATTAGCTCTATTTTGTACCCCTCTTGTAGATTATCTACTATACTTATAAGCATCTTTTCAAATATCTCTATGGCTATATCTTCTCTAATAAAGTCAAATACCACAATGTTTTCACCAATTCTATTTAAAATCTCTGGTCGTTGTAGTCTAAATTTAAAATAGTTATTAATAGAGTCCAAAATATTTTTAGATATCTCAGTATAAGACATTTTAATATTTACATTCTCTACTCTTCGCCCCTCATCATCAATATCATAAATCCCTAAGTTACTTGTAAATATAATTAAAGATTCACTAAAATAGACTGTCTCTCCACGACCAGAGGTGATGCGTCCATCATCAAGTATCTGTAGAAATATATCCATAATTTTAGGGTGAGCCTTCTCTATCTCATCAAAGAGTACCACTGAAAATGGGTTTTGCTTAATTGCATTGGTTAGCTCTCCACCCATGTCGTACCCCACATACCCAGGAGGTGCTCCAATGAGTCTTTGGTCAGAGTGGTCTTTTGAAAATTCACTCAT
>JALVEV010000147.1 GCA_027030605.1 Campylobacteraceae bacterium
TAAAATCTTTAATGTTTCATATGTACACAAGCATAAAAATTTGCTATTTTTGCTAAAAACTTTACTCTTAAATGTTTTTTTTAATAACCTATTCTTATTCCTAGTAGAATTAAGGGCTTTTTCTACCATTATCATAACTATATTTAATAGTTATAAATAAAAAAAATAAAAATTCAATATAATTGACTCTATTTTGCCTAATTATTGACCAAAATTATAAATAAAATAACTTGACATTTAAAATATCTTCCCATATAATCTAACTGTTCCGAGTATTTCCGAGATGAAATACAAAATCTTAAAGGAGGACAAATGACTAAAATGACTAAAAATTCAGAGTCCACACAAGTTTCTGCTACTGAAACAAGTGAAGAGTTACTGAATAGAAGAAATTTTTTCAGAAAAGCTGCTGCTTATTCGGCTGGTGCCGTTGCTGCTTCAACTGTTTTAGCTCCAGTTGTAGCTGATGCTGCAATCAGAGAAAGCAAAGAGGACGATGAGAACATCGTAGAGGAGAAACCATGGGCAACAGAACTGGGTGCACCAGTTACTGTAAACCAATATGGACAACCATCTCCTTATGAGCATAATGTAATAAGAAGAGTTACTGATATTTTGTCATCAGGAAATATGCAAGCATCTATTGCTGTTACCCCTATTCAAGACTCTTGTGGAATTATTACTCCAAATGGTCTCTTCTTTAATAGATGTCATGGTGGTACACCTACAATTGACCCTAACCAACATAGACTTATGATTCATGGTCTTGTAGAGAAACCTATTGTATTGACCATGGATGAACTTAAGAAGTACCCTAATGTTTCTAGAGTTCACTTTATTGAGTGTCCAGCAAATGGTGGTCCAGAGTGGAGAGGTCCGCAGTTTAACTCTATTCAGTTTGCTAAAGGGTTTATGTCTTGTGCAGAGTGGACAGGTGTCTACATTAAAGATATTCTTAGAGAACTTGGTCTTAAGAAAGAGGCACGATGGATGTTAGCAGAGGGTGGAGACAACTCTCACATGGGAAGAACTATTCCTGTAGACAAAGTACTTGATGATGCTATGATTGTTTGGGGACAAAATGGTGAAGCACTACGTCCTGAGCAGGGTTACCCAATTAGACTACTTGTTCCAGGTTGGGAAGGTAACTTATGTGTTAAGTGGTTAGCAAGACTTGAGTTTGCATCTGAGCCATACTATGCAAAAGAGGAGACTGCAAAATATACAGCTCTTACAAAACATGATGGTAAAGCTATTCAGCACTTCTATGCAAATGAAGTTAACTCTGTTATTACTTCTCCTTGTCCAGAGAAACCATGGAAAGACCTTAAAAAGGGTGATATGGTAGAGATTGAAGGTCTTGCTTGGTCAGGTATGGGTACTATTAAAGGTGTAGATATCTCTTTTGATGGTGGTAAAAACTGGGAAGAGGCTCCTCTTAAAGGTTTAGTTCTTGAAAAATCTTGGACAAGATTCTCTTATATGTATAAATATGAAGGTAAAGATATTCTCCTTTCAAGCCGTGCAAGAGATGATGCAGGTCATATTCAACCAACAGTTAAACAAGAGAGAGATACCGTAGGTGTAGAAGGTGTTTACCATAGAAATGGTATTCATACATGGGCAGTATCAGCAAATGGGGAGGTAACTAATGTTCAAATCTTATCATAAAAAAATTATTTCAAGTACAATTGTTGCATCAATTGTTCTCCTAGGAACAGCGTGTAATGCTTCAGATAAAAGTGAGACAAAAGAGAAAGCGACTAAAGCAGAGCCTAAAAAAGTAGAGACTAAAGTTGCACCAGCTACCTCTAACGCTTCTGTAGGTCCAGCTGTACCTGATGTTTCAGACAGTGTAAAAAGAACCTATGCAAATGGTAAAAAAGTAATTGATGGTGGGGTTACCTATCCTATAGTTAATGGAAAAACAAGTAGCTATGCAGTTAATGAAAAAGCTCATAGTATTGCTGTAGCTTATGGTAAAACAGCAACTCCAAATGAGATAAAAGCATGGGATATAGATGTAATGCCAGATGGAACAGGTCTTCCTGAAGGTTCTGGTTCTGTAGAAGAAGGAGATGAGCTTTATGAAGAGAAGTGTGTATCGTGTCATGGTGACTTTGGTGCAGGTTCAGGCTCATACCCTAAACTTACAGCAGGAAACGCTTATGAGATGCAAAAAACTCTAGTAAATCAACGTCTTAATCCAGACGATGATGGACCTAAACGTGTCTTTGGTTCATATTGGCCAAATGCAAGTACACTATGGTGGTACATTAAAACTGGTATGCCTCACCCAGCACCTATGTCTTTAACAGATGATGAAGTCTATGCTATTTCAGCTTATATTTTATCTATTAATGAGATTGAGATAGATGGTGAAGCAGTTGAGGATGACTATGTTCTTAACAGAGAGAAGTTCCTAAAAATCAAAATGCCAAACAGAGATGGATTTATTCCTAACATTGATGGTCCAAAAGGTCCAGATAATGTACGAGCATTCTATGATGATGTAACCAACTATGGTAATGGTACAAGATGTATGAAAGACTGTTTTGATGGAGAACCAAAAGTTCAAAAAATCATTACACCAATATCTGACTTCTCACCACCTTTAAGCAATGAAAAATCTCTTCCAAAAGCACCAAAAAGTGCAAAGGCAGAACACCCTGGTAAAAAAGTTTATGAGAAAAAATGTTCATTATGTCATGGTAATGACGCAATGGGTGCCCCTGTAGTTGGAAACAAAGAGGCATGGGAAAAAGTTCTTAAACAAGGTAAAGATACAGTTTACAAAAATGCAATCAACGGGAAAAATGGTATGCCTCCAAAAGGTGGTACATCACTTTCAGATGATGAGATTAAACAAGTTGTAGACTATATGATAGAATCGAGTAAATAAGTTTTAAATAGACTTAAATTACACAACTAATACACAAAGAGCTTTTATACTTCTTGTGTATTGATTA
>JALVEV010000148.1 GCA_027030605.1 Campylobacteraceae bacterium
CATAGAGAAAAGAGAGGAGGTAACCAATGATGGTGTGGTTGACATTCCAACAGCAACCACAGATACATTAGAAAATCTCCCTTTTGTAAAACCTCTTGAGGTTATTGAGGTTACAGAACCATTTGAGGCAACAGAAGCTAGAAAGTATCAATTAGATAAGCGTTAATCCTGAGGCTTTCCAACTCACTATGCCCCCTCGATAATATAAGAGCTTGTTGGTTGGATACCCCAATTTCACTAATGCTTTAATAGCTTTTGAGGCTTCAGGAGAAAAGGAACTCTCTCCAAAGATTAAAAGTTTTTGTGGATTTTTAAAAAACCATCCCTTATGTATCTTTTTAGCACCTAGACTCTTAAGTACCTCTTCTCGATAAGGACTTTTATCCATTAACATCTCATAAGGAAGATTAATAGCACTAGGAATTGTCTCTTCCCTATATTTTAAATTTTTACGGACATCAAGAAGAAGACCATCTCGTTTTTTCTCTACAATTTGAATAAAAGCTAAGAGTTCTAACTCTCCCACACTCTTCACCCCTTTAATACTTATTGGTTCAATACAAAAAGGAGGACAGGATGGGGCAAGAGGTGTAGATATTCGTTCAATACTCATATTATGCTCTAAATGTTGTGTATCAACAGAGACTAACTTTTCAGTTATGTTAATAGTATGTTCTTTAGAGTTCTTATTGTTGCTATCAAGTGTCAAAAGAGAGCTTTTCTGTTGAGTTAAAATTCTACTCTCTTGACAAGATTGATGCTCTTGATTAATGAGTATATTACACCCTTCATCAGCCATAATTAATCCTACCATCCCTACTATCAAAATTGATATTTTAAACATTTTTTACTCCCTTAAAAGAGCTGCTTTCATTAATTCAGCTAAAGAGTATGACTTTTCACCTATCTCAAATGCCAATACTTTACCCCCCTTTGCAATAACAATGGTTAAAGGAATTATTCCTGTCCACCCATACTTCTCTTGCAAATAACGATAAAAATCTTTATGGGTATCACCTGGAACCACATAATAGTTAATACCATACTTTTTAATAGCCTCTTTAGACTCCTCTACAGTATGTTCTTGTGCTTCAATTGCAATAACCTCAAAAGAGTCACCCAACTCTTTTTTTAACTTTATTAATTGAGGTATCTCTTTTTGACAAAATTTACAATCCCATCCAAAAATTTTTAGAAAAACTGTTTTCTCTTCTAAACCCTTAATATGGAAAGCTTTATCTTTCACATCTACCTCTAGTTTAGTTCCATCGGTTGCTTCAAAAATATAATTGGGATGAGAAGTCTCATCTATTTTTTTTGTAGCTACTTTATGTACCTCTTTATCAACATTAGGTAGAATTTCACTTTTATTAAAAAAGATGATTCCTAAAATAGTAATTATTAATAATATAACTATAAAACCTTGTTTTTTACTCATTTTTCGTTTCTCCTTGAGATAAATGTTAGGATAACAAAATAATGATTTAAAACATCTTTATAAAAATATTGTTAAAGTTATATTCTTAGTTCAAATTTTCACTTTTAGTACCCATTTACCTCTTATACTTCAAAAAAAGGAAAAATATGACAACACAAAATAGAGAGCATAAAACGGCTATAGAGCTTCCAAATACCCCTTACATTGATATAGATTTAGGACTAAAGCACTGTAATAATAACCGTAATTTATATATTAAGATTCTTAATAATTTTGTAAAACGATACCAAGACATTAATTTACACGAAGTTGAAGATAAAAAAAGAACAATTCATTCACTTAAAGGAATTACAGCTACTTTAGGTATGACCTCACTCTCTGAATCTCTTGTAGAACTTGAAAACTCATATAATCCAATAGCTATAAATTATTTTCAACAAGAGTTATTAAAAGTTATCAGGGAAATTATTAAGTAATACAAATATTTAAAATTTAATATATTATTTTAAGATTAAATTAATAATTATAAATATATAATCTATCCCTATATTTTATATAAGGGATTAAAATGAAATCATTACTATTTACAATTATCTTTACAAGTTTTGCATTTAGTAAAATATCTGTGTTTATATCACATAACAATAAACTAACCAAAGTTTCAAACAAAGATTTAGCTAACCTCTATTTGGGAAAGACTGATAATATAAATGGAATTAAAGTTGTTCCTATTGATAGTAAAAACAAAAAAATTTTTGAGGAGTTTTATAAAAAAGTTATAAAAAAAACACCTAGTCAACTACATGCTTATTGGGTAAAACAGATTTTTCAGGGAACATCTCAACCACCCAAAAGACTCTCTAAAAGTGCCATACGAAATGCTATAAAAAAAGGTTCACATATTATTGCCTATGATAGAAATCCAAAGACAGGACGTATACTCTTAACAGTAAAATAGTGTTTCATTAAGTAGCAAAAAAATTGCTTTCAATGCTATTCTCTTATAGGAATGAATAGAAGGTTAAAAATAACTACTAAAATAAGCATAATTTTTTTTAAAGTTAGGCAATGTCAAAAACTACTATTTTACACAGGTTAAGGACAATCTCCATTATTGCCCTTAACTTTTTTATTTTACATATTACAGTTAACTACCTATTCGCTGAAAATACGATTACTTCTGTAGAGCATATTATGAAAAATGAGTTGAAAATCTCCTCTCTTTATCATAAAAACTATCAGCTTCTTGAAGAGATACAACAAATTTTTGCAGATGCTGCTCGAATGGGAGAACCTGATTACCTCCGTTTTGCTACGGAAAAAAAACGAACTATTTTACACAATTTAAATAAATTAAAAAAGATTGAAACTCAGGAAAATCAAAAAGTACTCAATCAACTGCAAAAAGAGTTTAAAAAATTTTTTAAAGTAGGTCTAGAGACAACAGAAGAGTTTATTAATTATCAAATACCAAATGATAAGCATATTAAATATTTTCAAAAATTAAAAACAGAACAGAATCTAATTTTTCAAAAGTTAAAAACCTCCGCACAAAGAGAGCTTGAGTTATCTATAGATACACTCTCTAAAAAAAATCAAAACTATTTTATGTTTACACTTATTGTTTCTCTATTAGGGCTTGTTGTTGTCTCTGGTATGACCTATTTCCTATATACTCATATTCAACGACGTTTTTATAAAGTACGATTTATGCTTAAGAATTTAAACCATCAGAAACCTGATTTTTCAACAGAGATGATTGTAGAGCATCAAGATGAGATTGGAGAGTTAGTCGCAGGGTTTAATAAACTTAAAAATAAATTAGAGAAAGACTATAATAACTTAAAGGAACTAAAACAAAAAGCTGAAGATGCAGCAAAGTTAAAATCTGAATTTTTAGCCAATATGAGCCATGAGATACGAACCCCCATGAATGGTATTATTGGTATGTGTTATCTAACACTACAAACCAATCTTGATTCAAAACAACGTAATTTTATTGAGAAGATTGATAATTCAGCAAAAAATCTTCTTGGTATTATTAATAATATTTTAGACCTCTCAAAAATAGAAGCTGGAAAACTTGAACTAGAGAATATTGAATTTCAACTTCATAAAGTAATTGATAGCTCTATTAGTCTACTACAATTTAAAATGGAAGAGAAAAATTTGACATTTAAATTAGATTATGACCAAAGTATCTCTACCTTATATTATGGTGATAGCTTACGACTCTCTCAAATATTAAATAACCTATTAAGTAATGCTGTAAAGTTTACAGATAGTGGATATATCTCTCTTAGCATTCATAAAGTAGCACAAAATCGCTTCCAGTTTAGAGTTTCAGATACAGGAAAAGGCTTAAGTCCAGAGGAACAAAAAAATATATTTCAAGCTTTTACTCAAGCAGATGGAAGTACCACACGTAACTATGGTGGTACAGGTCTCGGATTAACAATCTCAAAACAACTTGTAGAGATGATGAATGGTAAAATTTGGGTGGAGAGTGTTTTAGGAAAAGGGAGCAGTTTTATCTTTGAAATTGACCTCATTGAACTCTCAGACAATCTTCCAAAAGAGCCTTCTGTCATGATTATTGAAGAGATAAATCCTTTAGAGAAAGATATTAATGCATTAGTTGGTAAACGTATTTTAGTAGCAGAAGACAACTTTATTAATCAAGAGATTATCTTAGGGCTACTGGAAGACTCCTCTTTAGAGATAGATATAGCTGAAAATGGAGAAGAGGCGATTGAGCTTCATAAAAACAACCGTTACAATCTGATTTTAATGGATATCCAAATGCCTGTTTTAGATGGGTATAGTGCTGCACAAGAGATTAGAAAAATAGATAAAGATATACCAATTATCGCCATTACAGCCTCTGCCATGAAAGAGGATATAGCTATGAGTAGAAAAGTAGGAATGAATGACCATCTCAATAAACCCATAGATGTTAATAAACTCTATGAAATTATTTTACGATACTGTCACTAACCCTCTCTCTATAGGATTAAAACGATACCCCTCACCATAAATATTAATAATAGACTCCTTAGGAACCTTTTTACGTAAGAGTTTAACCAAGGCACGTACTTGATTTGCATCATACTCTTTATCAAAGTCATCATGAGAGATATGATTAAAGATATCAAAAAAGCTAAATACTTTATCTTTATCTGTTGAGAGAAGTTTCAGTAGCCGTCTTTCATTTTTTGTTAATTTAATCTCAACACCATTTTCATAAAGCTTCTCTGCTTCAACATCCCATGTAGTTACCTCATCTAATCTATAGATTAATCTCTCTTGCTCCTCTTCTCGCTGTGATAAAATCTCACTTTTAGCCTTTTGAAGAGCCTCTTTAAGAATAGCAGGGTCAATTGGCTTTAAAATATATTTAATTAAATAGAGTTCTATAGCTTGAAGAAGTTTCTCCTGTTCAGCATAGGCAGTTGTAATAATTATCTTAACATTGGGGTCTCTCTCTCTAATTTTTTTAGCTAAAGATAAGCCATCTAACTTTGGCATATTTATATCTAATAGAATAATATCTGGGTTATAAGAGAGGTAGGCTTCATACCCCTCTTTTCCATCAGAAGCAAAGTAGACTATCTCTACCTCCTCTTTTATGGAGTCTAAATATATCTCCCTAATATCCAAATCATCCTCTATATATAATAAACTAATCTCTTTTTTCAATATTGTTTTCCTATTTTTTAATATTTTCACTAAATAAAGTGATAAGTTTGTGAATTCATAGTTATAATTACAATCTTCTATTAAAATCTATCACATTTTTAATAAAGATACAATTATTTTCACTATTACTACCAACTCAAGCGTTACAATTTCTCAACTTAAAAAAGAAAAAAGGATTAACCATGAAAAACATTAAACTATTTGTAGCTATGGTTCTACTAATTACTTCAACATTCACAGCTTTTGCAAATGACTATGCTCTTCTTGATACCTACCCTCTGTTAGATGAGATGAAAAGTGCAAAAAAACAACAAACACTTCTTAATAATATTAAAAGTACAATTGTTGAACATAAATACAACCGTCAAGACCAACTAACTCATCTTAAAGCTCAATTTAGTACAGCTCTTACCTCACTATCTAAGAGTACAAAAGTAACCATTATTAAAGATAAAATTGAAGAGCTTAAACTTCAATGGAAACAAGATAACCACGCTTTAGATGCAGCAATTAACAATAAAATGTATGAAGAGGAGGCATTTAAAACAATTAAAGAGCTTTCAAAGACAGTAAATGAGCTTAACACTCTCTACACACAATCATATGCAAGATATAAACAGAATTCAATTATGAAATCATTAGTAAGTTCATACATGAAAGCTCAAGAGGTCTCTGAACCAAGATATGCTCTTAATACAGTAAACTAGAGAAGAGTATTAGGAGTAATTATGATGAAGGTCTATCGACCACTTCCACTAGATATTGAACGTAAAGTCAATCCTAGAGCTTTATATATAAGCAAAACAGATAGACATGGTAATATTGTCTATGTTAATAAACACATACAAAATATTTCAACTTATTTAGAAAATGAACTAATAGGATTTCCACACAACATACTAAGACATCCTGATATGCCAAAAGCTATCTTTTATAAACTATGGAGTGAGTTAGAAAAAGGAAATGAAGTTACAATTTTAATAAAAAGTCTAGCAAAAACTGGAGAATTTTACTGGCTTAAGCATAAATTTCAAGTTATAGAAAATGATTTAAGTGCCAAATATAAATCAACAGCAGAGATAGCTTCATCTAAAACTATTGAAAAAATAGAGCTACTCTATAAAAAGCTATTAAAAATTGAAAAACGTGAAAATATGACAGCTTCTCTCTTCTATTTAGAGAACTATCTTCAAGAGAGAGACCTTGGCTTTTTAGAGTATATGGAAAAAAAGTTATCACCTCAACCTAAAATTGAGTTACTCTTTAACAAAATAAAAAGTTCTCTAAGCAATGTTGCCTAAAGTTGAACTTCTCGTTTAGTCCAACTCTTTTGATTAAGCTCTCTAAAGTAGTGTTCTACCCTAAACTTTCCATTCTCTACATTAACTATGGCACACTCAGTTAAAGGTTTTTCCCTAGCACAAACCTCACCAGGATTAATAAAGAGTGTTTCATTAACTAAAGAGGCTTCAAAAATATGTGTATGTCCTGAGACGACCATATCAACATCTGCTGACATAAAATAGGGAAAGTGCATCATCTTCACCTTTAAATCTTCTATTGTAAAATAGTAGGGTTCTGTAAAAATATTATACTTTCCAATTAAAGGAATCAACGCTGTATCATTGTTTCCATAGACACAAGCATAAGGAAGATTGGTCTCTTCGAGCATTTGTAGATGCTCCTCTAACATAATATCCCCTGCATGAAGTAAATACTCCACTCCTTGAGACACAAGATGTTCAATAGCATCTTTATGCAGTGCTGTTTTTCTATGACTATCAGAGAGAATACCAATCTTCATTACTAACTCCTATGACTCTTCTGCTTTCTCTTTAGGTAACCCTTTGAGTTTATCGGCTGGAACAGGTTCACTCCACTTACATTTTTTATCAATACACTCATATATTTCACCTGTTTTTAGTACTTTATGAACAACCATATTCCCACACTCTGGACACTTTCTATCCTGAGGTTCACCATTGGAGATAAAACGACACTTAGGATAGTTTGAACAACCATAAAAAGTACCACGTTTCCCCTCTTTTTCAAGAATTTTTGAGCCACATTTAGGACAAGGAACCTCTAGCTCTCTTGGTGGAACTAAAGGCTGTGCATTTTTACATTTTGGGTAGGCAGAACAGGCATAGAACTTACCACGACGGCTATCTTTAATAACCATCATCTCCCCACACTTGTCACATACTTTGTCTGTCTTTTCTGGCTCTGGTGGTACATTTCCCTCTAAATCGGTAGTATATTTACACTTAGGAAAGTTTCCACAAGCAATAAACTCGCCATAACGACCTTTTCTACGAAGTAGTTCATGCCCACATTTAGGACACATCTCTCCTATTGGAATTGCCATCTTTTGACTCTTGATTTTCTCTTTACCTTCAGCTATCTTTTTCATAAAGGGTTCATAAAAATCAGCAAGAACCTTTTGCCAATCTAGTTTACCCTCACCTACCTCATCAAGCTCTGCCTCCATATTAGATGTAAATCCAGAATCAACAATCTCTGAAAAGTGTTCCTCTAACATCTCTATAACAGTAAATGCTATTTCAGTTGGATGAATTCTCTTCTTTTGAATCTCTATATATTTACGCTGTTGCAAAATGGTAATGGTTGGTGCATAGGTACTTGGTCGCCCAATGCCTAATGATTCTAATTTTTTAATTAGACTCGCCTCATTATATCGTGCAGGTGGCTCTGTAAAGTGTTGTTCAGGTTTAATATCATCTAGAGTAACCTTTTGACCTTTTTTTAACTCTGGTAAAAGTTTATCTTTTTCATTATAGCCTGTCACTCGGTAGAAACCATCAAAGAGTAGTTTTCTACCACTCGCTTTAAAAGTTGATTTCTCCCCTTTAAAAAGAAGGGTTTGTGACTCTAGTCTGGCTTCGGTCATTTGACACGCTAAAAAACGGTTATAGATTAAACGGTAGAGTTTAAACTCATCTGCTCCTAGATAATCTTTAGCAATCAGAGGAGTAAACTCTACCATCGTTGGACGAATCGCTTCGTGAGCCTCTTGAGCCCCTTTTGATGAAGTGACATAATTTTTAGCTTTAGCAGGTAGGTAGTCTGCTCCAAAGTTAGAAGAGATGTACTCTCTAGCTGATGCTACTGCCTCTTTTGCCAAGTTCATACTATCGGTTCTCATATAGGTAATAACTCCCATGTTCCCCTTGTCTGTCTTGACCCCTTCGTAGAGCTTTTGAGCAACCATCATGGTTTTTTTCGGTGAAAACCCTAACTGTGTTGAAGCAGCTTGTTGAAGTGTAGAGGTCATAAAAGGTGGTGGAGTTTTACTCTTTCGCTCTTTTTTCTCTAAAGACTCAACTACAAAATTCTCTTTGACAGCCGACTGAACAATCTTAGTTGCCATCGCTTCATTTTTAATAGATATTTTGTCCAATTTTGTCCCATCAAAAGCATAGATACTCGACTCAATATTCTTTTCAAAAAGTCCCTCAATAGTCCAATACTCTTCAGGTTTAAAGGCTTTAATTTCACGTTCTCGGTCAACCACAATTTTAAGAGAAGAACTCTGAACACGCCCTGCACTAAGTCCCTTTTGAATTTTACTTGCTAAAAGTGGAGAGAGTTTATAACCCACTATACGGTCAAGAAGTCGCCGTGCTTGTTGAGCATTGACCGAATCCATATCTATCTTTCTTGGATTATCTAAAGCATGTTGTATGGCTGTTTTGGTAATCTCATGAAAAACAATACGAGGTAAAGTCTTTGGGTCTTTTTTAATTGCCATTGCAATATGGTAACCAATTGCCTCTCCCTCACGGTCCTCATCAGTTGCAATATAGATAGTCTCTGCCTCTTTAGCTAACTTTTTTAACTCTTTTACCGTAGGATTTACCTCTCTTGGAATTGAGTATTTAGGTACAAATTTCCCCTCCTCATTAACCGTAATTCCAAAAGAGCTTTTAGGTAAATCTCTAATATGCCCTTTTGAGGCAACCACTTTATAATTTTTTCCTAAAAAAGTAGAGATAGTTCTCGCTTTTGCAGGTGATTCTACAATAATTAAATTTTTCATCTATTCAACACACCAGTAAATATTTTTTTGCATTGTAACAAAATATCTTGATAAAGAGCATTTTTTTATGTGGCTAATCCATTTTTTGGTATACTGTTAACAAAAAAAATGGGAATCAATATGGAAAGTTTTAACCTAAACTTATCAATCACACTGCTACTGCTTCTTCTACTTGTCCTTACAGTTGGGGGTTTACTGCTTCTAAAATACATGTTAGAACCAAAGTATAATGCAAGAAAAACTGCCCTGAGTAATAAAGCTGCTTGTAGAAAAATCAATCGTGAAATATGGATACGAAACTGGACAGACTATTTTTGGTCAAACTATATGCGTGCTGCATGGATTATGCTCTTTTTAGTCTTTTTCATAGCATTAGGTTTTGCACTTGGTAATATTTGGAGTTTTATATTTAGTTTTATACTTATCCTTGTTACCATAGCTTTCATTATCTTTGCTAATAAAAGTTATAAGGAATTCCCTCAGAAAGCAGCTGCACGTCTGAAAGAGTTTGAAGACCAAGTTAAAGCAGGTGTCGAAAAAGAGATTAGTTTTGAGGGAGATAATATTCAAGTCTTCTCTAATGAAGATGATGAGTTTGACACCAAACCAAAAATTTTTACCTTCCCTGTTGAGGTAACTAAGGTTCCTTTTCCTCCTCTAGAGACAAATCCTGCTAAACAACCTATTATTGACACTAGAAAATTAGAGTTTTTAGTCTTATCGAGAGAGTACTTCAGTACTTGTCAAGGAGCAGGGAAATTTCACCTTCTTAAACCAAAACAGGCTGATGAGAAAAAACAGTGTGCTGAAGCTAAAGGAACATCTGGAGAGTGCAATGAGTACTACTACTCCCAAATGCAAAATGTTGAGTATAAAGATGGTGGTATTCATATTATCTATTATGGTGATATTCCTGATGCTGTCTTTAAATGTAAAAAGGGACCTGCACAAAAAGATGCGATGAAAGCTCTAAAAGAGAAGCTTCGACTAACAGAACGTCAACGTCTAAGAAAAATTGATGAACATGAAAAGTATGAAGAGATTAAAAATAGACGAGCATCACTCTCTAAAAATAATGAAGAGAACAATAATAATGAGAATAAGGAGTAGAGTTCCTCCTCATTATTATGAAAATGGGTAATATTTTACCTAATTATCTATAAAAGTTATACAGAGTTAAATGCATAAGAAAAAGTAATTATATGACTCACAATTATCACTGAAATAGATTATATATATCAAAAAAATTTATATATATTGCTAACTTTAATAAATAGTATAAAATTAATGATTTATCTATTTTTCTATATCAAATTAATAAAAATAGATACCAAACACCGTAATTATGAAACTTTAACTTAAAAATCAAACTCTTATTATTGAAAAAATAGATTGTAGTCAACATTTTACAACACTTTTAAAATCTTTAATGTTTCATATGTACACAAGCATAAAAATTTGCTATTTTTGCTAAAAACTTTACTCTTAAATGTTTTTTTTAATAACCTATTCTTATTCCTAGTAGAATTAAGGGCTTTTTCTACTATTATCATAACTATATTTAATAGTT
>JALVEV010000149.1 GCA_027030605.1 Campylobacteraceae bacterium
TTTAGCTTTTTTGCTAAAATAGAGGCAATACTTGAAGAGTCTAATCCTCCACTTAAACAGACACCAACAGGTACATCAGCTCTCATTCTTAGTTTTACAGCAGAGCTTAATAACTCTTCATACTCTGAAGGCGTTAATGCTTTTTTATTGCAGTGACTCTCTAAGTCATACCATTTCTTGAGTTTAAAAGTACCACTAGTATCTAAAGAGAAGCTATGTCCATGAGGAATCTTATAAATCTCATTATAAAATGTTTTATCTTCATAGTCAGTTCGGTTAAAAGAGAGATAATCAAATACAGCTTGGTCATTTATTGAGATATTCTCAATAATTGGTTTAATTGCTTTTATCTCTGAAGCAAAAACAAATCTCTCTTCATCTTTGTAGTAGTAAAAAGGTTTTACACCAAATCTATCTCTTGCTCCAAAAATAGCTCTCTTCTCTTTATCATAAATAACAAATGCCCACATACCATTAAACTTATGTAGACAATCTTCACCCCACTCCTGATAAGATTTTAAAACTACCTCAGAATCACTGTCACTTGTAAAGCTATACCCTTTTGCCTTTAACTCTTCTCGTAGTTCTATATAGTTATAGACTTCTCCATTAAAAATAAGTACATAACGATTATCATCGCTCTGCATAGGTTGATGTCCAGCTGATGATAAATCAAGAATACTCAAACGAACAAAGCCTAAACCTACACCATCCTCTATAAATGAGCCTTGGTCATCTGGTCCACGATGCTTTATTTTTTGCATCATTTTATTGAGAGTCTCTTCTTTGACCAAATTACCATTAAAATTAATCTTTCCTACAATTCCACACATTATATTCCTTTTATATTTTTATATATATCAATTATCTGTTGAGCAACTATTTCTGATTTTAGATATTGGATATCTTCTCTACCTGTAGTTCTTTTATTGAACTTTAAAGCTTTTTTTATAGCTTCAGAAAAATCTCTATACTCAAAAGAGGCGATATAACACCCCTCAGTTTTAGATACAACTTTTTTGACATCTCCTACATCAGTAGAGACAATAGGTACAGAACATGCCATTGTCTCTTTTATAGCATTAGGACTGCCCTCCCATAGACTTGTTAATATCACTACTGATGATGCATTATAGTAGTAGGGTACTCTCTCCATAGCTACATCTTTCAGATAGTGTAGTTCAACACTATCATCATCAAGAGCCTCAACAGCTTTTTTTGCAAGTTGAAAATTTTTTTCTACTCTAGCTGGGTCTGAGGGGAAAAGAATATGTCTCTTATTGCTATCCCACTTTAACTCTTGCAGGGCTAATCTCTGCTCCATGGGTTTAAATCTATCCATATCAACTCCATTAGGAACAATATGTGCTTTTTTTAATCCTAATGTTCTATACATATCTTCAGATTTAACAATAATACTTGACCAAAAGAGATAACTAAATGGATATATAAGCCATTTCAAACTATTTTTTTTGACATCATCCCCCATAAGTGAAACCAGTAGAGGTTTTGCACCTGCTAAAGCAGCTGCAATTCCAGAGAGCCAGTAGTGAGCATGTATTACATCATATGAGTTATCTTTAAGATGCTTTCTTATTAAGGGAATACCTTTTAAGTAACCTTTTAAGCCTCTCTGTTCAAGAACAAAATACTCTAAGAGTACACCCTCTTTTTGTAATGACTCTCCCTGACTTTTTGTAATAGGACTTATTCCTATCTTAGGCTTCCCTCGACATATAAATAGTACTTTCATTTTTCTCCTTTTTATCTAAAATTCCAATAAGCTACTAATAGTATTAACATAAACATTGAAAAGTTAAAAAAGTATTGAAATCGTTTTGGTTTTCTAAATGTAATGATTTTTCTATCATATTTGTCTAAAAACCAAAATGCAATAATAAACACAAGAGGAATATGTGGCATACTTTTTCTTAACTCTAAACCCTCTAAAAGAAGTACAAGTACCAACATCTCTGTTATTACAAAAATTATTAATGGATAAACTAAATCATTTTTGGTTTTATAGATATAAAATATAGCCATCCAAAATGGAAATACTAATAGTACACGATAGAGTAAACCAGCAGAAAAAAAAGTAATTCCAACCTTCTCTGAAACAAGTGAAGGTAGTGGACCTAACATCTGTGCTAATACATTAACAACATAAGTAAACGGAAGGCTACCAATAATCATTCCATCCATTCTCTTTGCATAAAGAAGATACTCATACCCCCCTTCAAAATAGGTCATTACTAAAGTATAGATATAGTTTCCCATAACAATAAATAGTAATATAATAAAAAAAGAGAAAATTTTAATACTTACTCCTCCATTTTTAGTAAGCATTGTTCCTAGTCCTATTGAACCTACAATAATTGCCAATAGTGCAGGTCTAAAAAGGAGTAGAGGCAAAATAAAAATTACACCTAAAATTATATATCTTAATTTTCTCGTTGCTAAAAATCTATAATAAAAAGCATAGGTGAGGATAATGAGCATTATCATAAAACTCTCTTTCAATCCTGTAGAGTGAAAATAGAGGGTAAAAGAGGCAAGAGAGTAGGCTAAAGCAGATAAAAATGCATATTTTTTAGACATAAAATTTTTACCAATACTAAAAATTCCTAATGCTGTAGCTGTCCCTACAAAGATATAAAATAGATTTAATATCAAGTTAGATTCCACAATGTAATAGAAAGGATAAATAACCAATATTATGCCTAAATCATCTACGTCCCAATTTCGTAAATAGTCATTTACCCCCTCTATAAATGGTTTATGGAGTATCTCTATTGTAGAGTAGTGGTATCCTAATGCATCAGATTCATTAAATGCAAAAAAATTATCATTATAATAGTACGATACAATGTTATTGATTGCAACAAATAAAAAACTATAGAGAAAAACCTCTATCCAAAGATAACTCTTCTTATAAAATTGACTATT
>JALVEV010000150.1 GCA_027030605.1 Campylobacteraceae bacterium
CTCACAGAGAGTGCAAAGCACAAGAGTTCCGAACAAGGCGAGGCTGAAGCTATCGTTTCCAATATTTTTGAAATTAATCTTGGGTAGGTACTTAACTACAAATGTTTAAGAATCTTTTCTACTTTTTGAGTAGGATTCTCATCTCTATAGATAGGACGACCAATGACAGGAAAATCAACTAACTCCTCTTTTGCCACCTCTAAGGTAGCTACACGCTGTTGGTCACCTGCATCTTCACCAAATGGTCTAATGGCAGGGCAGAGGGTTAAAAAGTTAGATGAGGTAGCCTCTTTTATGGCTTTACTTTCAAACGTAGAGCATACAACACCATCTAATCCATTTTCATAAGAGAGTTTAGCAAACTGTTCAGCTTTTTTATCTATACCTTCTCCATATATTAAGGAAAAATTCTCTTCATCAAAAGAGGTAAGGGCAGTAACAGCTAAAACTAAAGGTCTGTTTTCGTAGTTAGAGAGTCTTTCCATAACAGTTTTCATAGCTACTTTTCCAGCAGAAGCGTGGATGTTAAACATATCGACACCCAGTTTTGCAATCTCTTCAGAGGCATCTGCCATAGTGTTTGGAATATCATAGAGTTTTAGGTCTAAAAAGATTTTAAAATTAGGGTTAATCTTCTTTAATGCTTCTATAAAGGGTTTTCCGTCTCTGATGTAGGCTCTAAAACCAACTTTCATCCATATATTGTGAGATTTTAATGACTCAGCTAGAGCTAAATTTTCTTTTGCAGATGGTAAATCTAATGCGACACACAGTTCCATATTTTTCCTCTTATGTTTTATGGGTATAATTCTACCGAAAATACTAAAAAATAAGGATTAACATGTCAAAAAGATATGATGTACCTCAAGAGGTTATGGAGACATACAACTATGCAAAGATTGAAACTTCAAAAGGAACTATTTGGGTTAAGCTTTTTACTGATGAAGCTCCAAATACTGTAGCAAACTTTGCACACTTAGCAAATGAAGGTTTTTACAATGGTTTAAAATTTCATAGAGTAATACCTGGGTTTATGGCTCAAGGTGGTTGCCCTAACACAAGAGAGGGTGCTAGAGGTATGCCAGGAACAGGTGGACCAGGGTGGTCAATAGATTGTGAGACCGACACAAGTCTACAGCCACACAGAAGAGGAACTCTCTCTATGGCACATGCAGGACCAAATACAGGTGGAAGTCAATTCTTTATTACTTTTGTTCCAACTCCTCACTTAGATGGTGTTCATACAGTATTTGGTGCTATTGAACTTGATGATTCAGAGAGTTTTAAGGTACTCGATAGCATTACTCAGGATGATGATATTATCTCTATAGAGGTTCTTCCTAAAAAGTCTTAATATCAGCTATTTTAATACCTATTTCTCACTTTTTAACTAAAGAAGTGAGAGAAAAGCTCACATTTTTCCACAAAATTTTAATAACTTAAAAAAATATATTAATTTTTATTCTTTTTTATGTTATACTATTTAAACTATTACAAAGGAAAGATGTTTATGTCTCTTAATATACTATTTCAACCAGCTATCTCTGTCATGAATAAACTCTCTTTTAAAAGTAAGATATTAGCATCTATAGCCATACTTTTTTTGGTCTTTCTTTTCCCCTCTAAAACGCTTTTTTTTAATTATATTCAAAAAAGTAATCGATATGACAAACAGCTTATAGGACTTAAATATATTGAAGCGATTCATAATATGATTAATACAGTAGAGATTCACCGTTCAGCCTCTATAGCTTATCTTCAAGGGGATAAAACAGCTCAAGATGATTTAGAGGATTCAGAGTCTCAGTTCTATCATCTGCGTAACAAGATAATGGAGTTTGATGAGACTCATTTAAATATTTTGACTTCAGAACAAAATTTTGCAAAGGCAATTGCTCGTTTTGAACTTATGAAATTCAAAAAATTTGATGACCAAATATCAATTGATAAAGTTTATAGGGAACATAATAAAATCATTAACAGATTGATTAAAAGTATTAGAGAGGTTGTTGTTGTAAGTGACTTTGCAAGAAGTAAAGATTTACGTGTTAACTATTTAGCATTAATGTTGCAAGATAAGCTCTTAAAGCTCTATGAGACAACACGACAATTAAAAGATACAATTCAACGTGATATCAACAATAGTTTTACCTTAAAATCACAAAAACTACTTCTCTACTCTCTCTATAGAGATTTAAATAGTTTTCAAGAAAATTTTAAGGAGAATAAGCTTTTAAGTGAGTTGGATACTTATCATAGTTTAGAGCAGTTAATGACCGCTGTGATTTACAATATTTCAGAGTTATTAGAAATTTTAGATGAGGATGTTCTATCCTCTAAGGAGCATCACCTTTTAAATAAGGATTTATTGTTAAAGAAGATAGATAAAGGGATTACTCTTCAAGAGGATTTTTACCGTAGTATTCTTTATACTTATGATGCAACAATAAAGGACTTGAAGTCTAAATTAAAAGGAAAAGAGTGGTCTCTCTTTTTAGTACTGGTTTCAATTTTACTATTTGTATTTTATATTATTATCGCTTTTTATCAGTCTATAACTGGAAACTTAAAAAAGCTTCAAACAGCCTCTGAACTTATCTCAACAGGACAGACAAAGATTAAGTTAGAGGTAGATAAGCCTGATGAGATAGGTGATGCACTACTTGCTTTTAATACAATGAGTGAAAAACTTACTGAAAATATAGCTTTTTTAGATGGTTATAAAAAAGCGATTGACAAAAGTAGTATAGTCTCTAAAACAGATACTTATGGAATTATAACTTATGTCAATAAGATGTTTTGTGATGTATCGGGCTATAGTGAAGAGGAGCTACTTGGGCGTTCACATAATATTGTAAGACATCCAGATACTCCTAGTGAAATTTTTGAAGATATGTGGAGAACTATTCAAGAGAAAAAGGTTTGGAAAGGTACGTTAAAAAATAGAAATAAAGATGGCTCAGCCTATATTGTACAAGCAACTATTTTACCCATTTTAGATAGTGACAAAAATATTTTAGAGTATGTAGCTGTACGACATGATATTACAGAGCTTGAAGAGAGTAAAGAGGAGATTAAAAAGCAGAGAATAGACTTTTTAACAGGACTACCCAATCGTCAACAGCTTTTAGTTGATTTAAAGAGTGCAGTTAAACCTATTATGTTTTATCTTAATATTGATAACTTCTCTGGGTTTAATGATTTTTACGGTTCAACTATTGGGGATTTGGTATTGATTAATTTAGCTAACTGTTTAAGTGAACTTAGAGAAAGAGAAGAGTTTAAACTCTATAAGTTACAAGCTGACCAGTTTATTCTACTTTTTGAAGATGAGTATCTAGCAAAACAGAATCTTAAAGAGTATTTTAGAGGACTTTTAAAGCAGATAGAGGAGGATATCTCTAATATTAATTTAGAACATCAAAACCGTATTAGTATCTCTGTAAGTGGAGGGGTCTCTACCTATTATGACCATGATAACTACCAAAATCTTATAGTTTATGCGAATATTGCAAGAAAAAAGGCAAAAGAGTCACATAAAAAGTTTCTACTTTTTGACTCCTCGATGCGTAAGAGTGAAGATTATGCTAAAAATATTGAGTGGATAAAACGTATTA
This sequence comes from Campylobacteraceae bacterium, assembly GCA_027030605.1. Lineage (GTDB taxonomy): Bacteria > Campylobacterota > Campylobacteria > Campylobacterales > Sulfurovaceae > UBA1140. The sequence goes on from JALVEV010000150.1 coordinate 3,618, forward strand.
AAGAGGCGATTGATGATGATAGAATTACTACCTATTTTCAGCCAATTATTGATAATAAGAGTGAAAAAGTGATGAAGTATGAGACCTTAGTGCGTATGTTAGATAGAGATGGTGACCCTGTTCCTACATGGACATTTTTAGAGATTGCTCAAAAGGCTAAGCTCTATCCTGAAGTTACTAGAATTGTTATTGATAAAGCATTTAAAAAGTTTGAAGATTTACCAGAGATTGAGTTCTCACTTAATTTAACTATTGATGATATCTTGTCTAAAACAACAACGGATTATATTTTTGATAAATTAGAAAACTATCAATACTCTAATAGAGTCATTTTTGAGATTACAGAGTCTGAAGAGGTGAGTGATTATAAGATTATTAACGATTTCATCAAAGAGGTTAAAAAATATGGTGTCAAAATTGCTATTGATGATTTTGGCTCAGGCTATGCAAACTTTGAACATATTATCAATATTGATGCAGAGTATATTAAAATAGATGGTACACTTATTAAAAATATAGATAGTGATAAAAATGCAAAAATTATTACTGAAGCTATTATTGATTTCTCACGTAAATTAGGAAGAAAGACAATTACAGAATATATTCACAATGAAGAGGTCTATCAAATTGTTAAAGAGTTAGGGGCTGATTATTCTCAAGGTTTCCATTTGGGAATGCCTCTTCCAGAGCTTATATAGTTAAGAAATGTTACTTTATACTCGAAAGAGTAGAGGTCAATATGCTCAAAAATAGGGAACAACAGATAATAACTGGATTCTTGATTTTTTTTAATTAATTTTAAAATTTATTATATTTTAAGAATAGTTCTATGTTATACTTTACATATGAAAAGATTACTAAAGACAATTAAACTTTTAAGTTTACTTTTATTACTAACCAATACAACTGTTTTTGCTAAGGATATCTCTGGAGTTAAACCAGCTTATAATAAGGTTTATCGTTCAGACCGAATAGGGGATTCATATCATTTTTTACTTTTAACAAAGAGTGGAAAGTTCTATCATCTTATTACCAATAGAACAGATCACCTTACGGCAAGTGAATTAAAATCTTCTAATATAGTCGAAATACTCAAAAAGAAACAATCTTGGGGGAAAGCCTATCCTAAAAAAGGAGACTACACTATAGATAAAGGAAAAATCTATACAAAACTTTTATGGAATAGAATTAAAATTCTCTCTTCTAAAAAAATAAAATACTTAAATAAAATCCTATATCTTCAATAGTCTAACTCTAATTTTTGTTACAATTAGAGTTTAATTTATATAAGGATATTTTATGTATGGATTCTATAGGGTAGCTTCAGCTATTAATTTTACTGTTGTTGCCAATCCTCAAAAAAATGCCACAGAGATTTTTAAACTTCTTAATCAAGCCTATCAAGATGATGTCTCTGTTGTTGTTTTTCCAGAACTAACATTTACAGGCTACACCTCTTCTGACCTATTTTTAAATCAACTACTTATCTCTAAACAAAATGAAGCGTTAGAGAGGCTACTGCAAGAGAGCAAAAATATCTCTACTATTGCCATTGTAGGGTTTGCTCTTTTTGAGCGTTCCTTTCTCTATAATACAGCAGTGGTTATTCAAAATGGAGAGATATTAGGAGTTGTTCCAAAGAGTTACCTACCAAATAAAAAAGAGTTTTATGAAAAACGGCAGTTTGTCTCAGGTAAAGATATTAAAAATAGCTCTATCGAACTTTTAGGTCAAGAGGTTCCTTTTGGGGTAGATTTACTCTTTAAAGCAGATAGTGAAATGCTCTTTGGAGTTGAGATTTGTGAAGACCTTTGGGCAGTTACCCCTCCATCTAATCAGATGTCAATCAATGGTGCAAATGTTATCTTTAATCTTAGTGCTAGTAATGAGCTTGTAGGAAAAGCAGAGTATCGTGAAGAGTTAGTCCGTACACAGAGTGCTAGATGTATGGGAGCTTATGTCTACGCCTCATCAGGAGTAGGGGAGTCGACTACTGACACAGTTTTTGGAGGTCATGCTCTCATAGCAGAGTATGGCTCAACCATAGCTCAAAATGAACGCTTCTCTATTGAGAGTCACTACATTACAGCTGACATAGATGTAGAGCGATTAAATTGGCTACGAATGAATGAGTCTAGCTATTGTGACGTTGAGCGAACAGAACATAGAGTTGTTAAAACTAAAGATATAGTGACTATAAAAGAGTTAAGACGTTTTATTCCCTCAACCCCATTTGTTCCTTCTATCTATCAAGAGAAACAGCACCGTTGTGATGAGATTGTCCATATTCAGGCGTATGGGCTTATAAAGCGAATGCAACATACATATATACAAAAAGCTATTATAGGAATCTCTGGTGGGCTAGACTCTACTCTAGCACTTCTCTCTACATACAGAGCCTTTGAGTTAATGAAGTGGGATGTTAAAGATATTGTCGCTATTACCATGCCAGGGTTTGGAACTACTAGCCGTACTAAAAACAATGCTGTTGAGCTTTGTAAAGCTTTGGGTGTGACACTTAGAGAGGTAGGGATAACCAAGTTATCACTTACAGAGTTTGAAGCCATTGGACATGATGTCTATGACCACTCTGTAACTTACGAAAATGTCCAAGCTCGTGCAAGAACAAGCATACTTATGAACACTGCTAACCGAGAGGGTGGTTTAGTTATTGGTACAGGAGATTTAAGTGAGATAGCCCTTGGTTGGTCAACCTACAACGGCGACCACATGAGTATGTATGCTCTAAACTCAGGCATTCCAAAGACTCTTATAAAGTATGTTATTGAGTACTTTAAGAATAATGAAAATATAGCTCATATCATCGACGATATTTTAGCCACCCCAATTAGCCCAGAGCTTCTACCTCATAAGGGTGACAATATAGTCCAAGAGACTGAATCAATAGTTGGTCCTTATGAGTTGCATGACTTCTTTTTGTACCACTTTATAAAGTATGGAGCAACTCCAAAAAAGATTCTCTTTTTAGCCAATCACGCTTTTGAGAAGTATGATGAGCAAGAGATTAGAAAGTGGCTTAAGAAGTTTATTTGGCGTTTCTTTACCCAACAGTTTAAACGCTCATGCATACCAGATGGTCCAAAGGTAGGAACGATTAGCCTTAGCCCTAGAGCTGATTGGAGAATGCCTAGTGATGCAGATGTGCAGGTTTGGTTGGAAGGGTTGTAATTATTTCCCCTTCTCGCCCTCAGCGTAACGCTCATTTTTCAAAACAATAAGCTCTCGTGAGAGTTCAGAGAGCTTTCTTTCGTACTCTCTGTTTTTCTCTTTTGCATCGTTTAGTTGTGTTGTCAGGTTAAACTTTCTCTCCGTAGCACTAGATGTAATGGTTGCAATCTGTTTTTTGAGAGATAAAATCTCATTTTGAAGTTTTCTGTTCTCTTCTGAAAAATCTTTTGTATTGGTAGTAGGATGGTTATTTTTCATATCTAAAATTTGTGTTTTAAGCACCTCTAATTCACTACTACTTTTAACAAGTCGACGTTGAAGCTCTACAACCTTTTCTTCTAAAAACTGATTCTCTTTTTCAAGGTGAGAGAGTGAATCTCTTTTATGCTCATGTGCTGTGGTTGCAAACTCTCGATGTTTTATCTCTGTTTGGTTAAGAAGCTCTTTTGTTTTAACTAATTCATTTTGTGAGTTTTGAATGGCTACTTTTTTTTCATTCATAAGTGTTTCTAACTTTTCATTCCACTTCTGCTCTTCTTCTTTTAGTTTTGCTTCCCACTTTTTATCATTTTCTAAAAGCCTCTTTGAGCCATTACCTCGTAGAAGCCAACCAACAATAAGTCCAATAAATCCTGCTACAAGTAGATAGAGTGAGATTTGTATAAGTAAGTAGTTCATTATTTTGTTCCTTTTATGCTAAATTCGATTCTTCTGTTCTTCTCTCGTCCCTCTTTTGTCTTATTGGAAGCGATAGGATTTTTTGCCCCATGACCAAAAGCTTTAATGGATTTTTTGTCAAGACCTTTTGAGAGTAGATAGGTTTTAATGTTGTTAGCTCTCTGTTGACTTAATCTTTTGTTATATAGTGCATTACCACTATTGTCTGTATATCCATCAATCACAATAAGCTTTGGAGAACACGATTTTAAAATCATACTAAGTTGGTCGAGTTGAGGGTAGCTACTCTTTTCAATTTTACTACTATTGTGAGCAAATTGAATTTTACTTCTCTTTAAAAGGGTATTGAGTTGCTCTTGACAGCTAGATTGATTGGTCTCATTACTCTCTTGTGTTAAATTTCTCTCATCTACTTTTATAGGCTCTTGTTGCGTAGAGTTGAGTTCATTAGTAGTATTGTTGGTCTCATTATTCTCTTTAGAGATATTTTTATCTTCTATGGTATTATTTGTCTCGTTGTTATCTACTATAGATGGTTGTACTATATTTTGATTTTCCACTTTCTCTTTTTGTAGTAGTTTTTTAGGAGTTTTTTCAACTTCAATACTCTCAATCTCTTTTATAATAGGCTTTACTTCTGGAACCTTTAAGAGATTATTAACATTTGTAACTCCTTCAATGTCTTTAAGTAGACTAGAGGCTAAAGCTTTTTCCTCTTTTGTGGAGACACTGCCCAGTAAGACAAGCTCTCGGGTTAAGGCAAATCCATCTCCTTTGAGTTTCACATAGACATCTTTAAATGCAGGATTTTTATGAATAATCTCTGCTTTTTTGAGTAAATCCTCTTTTATTATAGTCGCTTTTTGAGTAAAAGAGAGATATGACAATATTAGTATAGAGATAATACCTAGTATTAATAGTAGCCATTTGTTCATGGATTACCTTTTGATTTTATTATATTTTTTTTTATTTTATTATATTATAGATAAAAAAATTACTTTATATCCTTAATTGACCTCTTGCTAACAGTAAAGTCATAGATTAACCAATCTTGTAGACCACCTCTATACCAAAGTAGTTTTTCTACAGGGTAGCCTAAGTTGACCAATGACATAATGGCATGAGGTGACTGAGAACACCAACTACCGTTACAAAATAGTAAAAGAGTCTTAGCTTTTGAAAAGTCTAATCCATCTTTAGTTTGAACTATGCCAAACTGTTTAAAAAACTTTTTATAGCTCTTTTGATAATCTTGATACTCCTTGGGAGTTTTAAAATCATCTTCATCTAAATCTTCATCATAGTTAAGTTGATTAAAGGGAACATTTACTGCTGTTGGAATGGTCATTTGAGTAAACCAACGTTCTGTTCTAGCATCAACTAATAGATATTTAGATGGCTCTTTTTCAGAAGCTTTAATCTGTTTTAGAACTTCAATCTCTCCTACTGTTTGAACACCTTTAATCAGGTTCATAGGTTGTAGTACTCCTACATGTGTTACAAAACTTTTTTTACAGACATTGGGAACATCATCTCCTGCATAGTCTCCTCCAAATAGAGGTTCAGGTGCGAGATTCTCTTTCGTGCATAATCTATTTTTCTCTCGCTTTACATGGATGGTCTTTCCATTTTTTTTGATTATGATTCCATTATCTTGAAAATCTTTTAAAAGATTTTCTGAAAAGAGTTCTAAAGTCAATACTAAAGGTAAAATTAATAGTTTTTTCATCCGATTTCTTTTTGTGAATAGTAGCTTATCTTTGCTTTATTTTCGAAGAAAAAAACTCTCCACACGCTTTCCACAAAGAAAAGAGTATACTTCCTCAATACAAACTAAGGATTGACAATGAAAAATATTATTAAATGGACATTAACTATAGTGGTTGGACTCTTTTTTATCGCTTGTGGAGGCTCAGATGAGCAGGTTCAAGGTTTTAGTAAAAGTGGAAATGCAGGTCCTCTTAAAGTTACTTATAGTTCAGATAAGCCTCTAACGGTAGGAGACAATACAATTGTAGTTGAGATTAAGAAAGATGGTAAACCTGTTACAGGTGCAAAGGTAGAGTTTAAAGTCTTTATGCCAGAGATGCCAGGTATGCCTTATATGGAAGATGTAAGAACACTATCTTCTACAGGTAATAGCTATAGTGGAAATATAAACTTTTCAATGGCTGGAACATGGCAGGTGAAGATATATATTGAGAAAGATGGAAAAAAGTATAAATACTCATCTTCTGTAATTTTATAATGGATTTATAATGAAAATACTCTATCTACCTTTACTTATGTTCTCGTCTCTATTTGCTCAAACTCTACAAGAGAGTGTTGAGCAGAGTATTGCTAATAACTATCAGTTACAGATTTTAGAGCAGGAGCAGGGAATAACAGCTCAACAGGCTGACATAGAGGGCTTTTGGGATGACCCAAAGGTACAGATAGGTATTAACGATATTCAAGCTGTTAGACCTCTTTCACGAAACCTTGAAGCGATGCAGAATCAATACGCTACCTACTCTCAGACCATTCCTCTCTCAAACAGACTTCAAGTTGCATCAGAGTTGGAGAAAGAGAAAGTAAAGGTGCTAGAGGCTCGAAAAGAGGCTCTAAAAGTAGAGATAGCCTATGGCATACGAAAAGCCTTTATAGATGCCTCATTTTCTAAAAAAACGTTGCAGATTTTGGATGACTACATCGCTTTTTTACAACGACCAAAACAACTGCTTATAAACCTTGCCTCTGTAGAGCGTAATTTAGTAGAGCAGTATATTAAAACAGAACTTCTTCAAAAAAGCTATCAGCTACAACGCCAAAATGCAATTCAGCGAATCAAGATTGCTAAAGAGCAGGTGGAGTTGATTGGTAACATTAAAATAGATGGTTTTTCTGATGAGATTCTTCTAAAACATTATGAGCAGAGTGATTTAAGTGAACTTCTTTCAAGAGTTAAAGAGAGTCCAACACTGGGCGTTGCTACTGCTTTAGAGGAGGTAGCAAAAAAAGGGGTGGAACTTGCACAGGAGAAAGAACAAGCAGACATTACCGTGACAGGTGGAGTCTACCAACGGTTTGATAGAAATGATTATGTCTCATTTTCGGTGGCTTATCCTCTCTATATTCATGGGAAACAAGAGAAAGAGAAAGTTCAAGCAATGAAGAGAGCCAATATTCAGGAGTTGACCTATAAAAAGACTT
>JALVEV010000151.1 GCA_027030605.1 Campylobacteraceae bacterium
CTCTCTGTTTTAAACTTAAGCTCTAACGCGTCTCTAACAAAAAATCTAATATTTGGATTCTCTTTTTGTGCTTTTTTTACCATCTTTTTTGAGATGTCAACACCCACAACATGATGACCCAAAGAGTCTAAATGACTACTCAACAGACCTGTAGCTGAACCAACCTCAAGGAGTCGACTTTTGGGTTTTAGTTTTTGCTTTTTGACCCAATGGTGTAACATCTCTTTGTACCAATCTAACTCATTTATTTTTTGAAATAGGGTTGAGGGAGAGAAGAGTAGTAAAACTCTTATCTCTAGCCAATAGAACCACTGCATATGTCTCCTTTTTCTCTAATCATAGTAAAACTACAAGTTAAAAAGTATCAGAAAATATGTAAATGTTATCGGTTTTTCTCTCGGTAAACTTTAGGTGACACCCCATAAGCCTTTTTAAACTGCACCCCAAACCAAGAGAGTGTACTGTAGCCACAAGTTGTAGCAATAGAGGCGATGGTCTCATCGGTAGTTCGTAAAAGAAGTGAAGCCTCTTGTAGGCGTTTTGAGTCAAGCCATGCTTTGGGTGAGAGTGAAGCGTACTCCTCTATGGCTTTTCGTAGCTCGTTTTTGGAGACTCTCGCAATGCGACACATATCTTCAACCGACTCAATCATATCAAGATTGGACTCTAAGATGTAGGCTACTCTATGGGGTGAAGAGTCGCTTATGGCTTTTAGAAAAGAGCCAAATCTTTTTGGATGTTCGCTCATAAGGTGCAGAAATAGCTCTTGAGTTTTTAGTTGAAGTATCTCATTTTTCCTATCCAAGTCTTGGTTGATGTAGAGTGAAAAGGAGTCCATAAGCAACTTTAAGAGCCTGTCAGCACGAAACGAAACAAAAGCTTTTGGCTCAAAGTTATTGGTCTTAATGGCATACTTTTGTAGAAATTTCATAATAAAATCATCATTAAAATAGACCATCAACGCCTCATACTTCCCCTCATCGCTTATGATTTCACTCATGATGTAGTTACCTTGTGTGAGGAGCAAAATATCCCCTTTTTTAAGTAGAACCATCTCCTCTTTGTAGGTTAATTTTTTACTCCCCTCCATCAGTAAAATCATCACATGGGTAGTGTTACGAATCGTAAAATTACTATGGCTCTTTCGACTAGAGTAGGCTAAAGTAAACAGCGAATCGGAGCTAATAACAGCATTGGGTTGTTCTTCTAAAAAGTAGTTGGGTACAAGATATGTCATGCAATATTTTAGCTTGATATTATTACAAAACCAATAAAATCTTGAAAATTTCCTATACTCTAAAGCCTTTTATTCTGTTACTCTTACAGAATAAGGAGCAAAGTATGAAACAACAAACTTGGAACGCAAAAGAGTATGCCAAACACTCAAAAGGTCAAGAGAAGTGGGCAAAGGAGCTTATTGAAAAACTCAAGATTAATGGCGATGAAAACATCTTAGACTTAGGGTGTGGCGATGGTAAAGTGACAGCTCTTTTAGCCTCATTGACAAATGGTAAAGTTGTAGGTGTCGATAAGAGTGAAGCGATGGTAACTTTAGCTCAGGAGCGTTACTCCAACATAGAGTTCAGAGAGATGGACGCAACAGCACTTACTTTTGACAAAGAGTTTGACATCATCTTTTCAAATGCTGTTTTGCATTGGGTATTTGAGCATAAGTTGGTATTGGAGGGGTTATATAGAGCGTTAAAACCAAATGGGAAAATCTTACTTCAATTTGGAGGCTATGGTAATGCCAAAACTATTTTAGAGGTTATGAACCGATTTGTAGAAGAGGGTAGATACAAACGCTATTTTACTGAGTTTAAGTTTCCTTACAATTTCCCTCACCCAAGAGAGTATGAGAAGCTTTTAAAAGAGGTCGGTTTTAGTAGATTTAGAGCTAGACTCATTGCCAAAGATATGGTACATGAAAACCAAGAGAGCTTCAAAGGGTGGATTCGCACAACATGGTTCCCCTATACCAATAGACTCCCCCAAGAGATGAGAGAGCAGTTTATGGAGGAGTTTACACAAGCCTATCTTCTGCTTGTGCCTTTAGATAGAGAGGGCAAGGTTCATGTCGATATGGTTCGGTTGGAGGTGGAGGTTTTTTGAGAATATAATTAGAATCTTTTTTATATAAAAATATAGTTGACTATAAAAATATAATTAGCTATAATATTTTCATGAATCAAGAAAAACTAAAACAACTCACACAACGAGAGAGAAAATTTGCCAAGACAAAAGTTGCACTGCTTAATGCTCTGCTAGATGAGCTAGAGACAAAAAAGCTATCAGATATCAAGATTAAAGAGTTAGCACAAAAAGCAGAAGTTTCTGAACCTACTTTCTTTAACTACTTTGACTCCAAACAGCATATGTTGGTCTACTTTATACAACTTTGGTCAATAGAGATGCAGATTTTAGCCAATGAAGCAAAAGAAGAACACCAAAGTTATTTGGATATTATCAGAACTATTTTTAGAAAAACCAATGAAGAGATTGTTCATCATCCTCAGGTGATGTTGGAGATTATCTCTTTTCATGCAAAAGGAGATATTTTACCCCCTCACAAGATGACCGATGGTGAAAAATGGCTCTTCTATCCTGATGTTGAGGGAGTTGAAACACTAGAGGGGATGGGTCTTGAAACACTCTTACCTCCACTAATAGAAAATGCTATTAAAAATAATGAGCTTTCTCAAGAGTGTGATGTTGAGCTAGTTTTTTTACACTGTTCTGCTCTCTTTTTTGGAATGGCTCTTTTGTTACTTCATAAAGACCCTAAAGCTTTTCCATCACTATTTGAAACCCAACTTGACCAACTCTTTAAAGGACTCTCATGTTAAATAAAAAACTACTTTGGCTACTTAGCCTACTCTTTCTTGCCTTGGTAGGTATGCGTTTCAATGTGAGTATCTTGGCATGGATAGTGTTTGTTCCTCTGCTACTGTTGGCACGAGAGAGTCAAACCAAAAAAGAGTGGTTTTCGCTTTTTATACTGCTTCAACTGGCCTATTTTTTACAAGTAGCTAAAATCATTACCGACCCTATGCCTATTGTAATGGCACTACTTTTTTCGACTCCTATGGCGATAGGTTCATGGGTAGGGTTGTGGATATTTGAAAAAATACGCCGAAAGGTTGGAGATATGCTTGGTATTTTTTTCTTTGCTTCCTTTATGAGTCTATCTGAATGGCTCACTTTTTACACATCTGAGTTAGGTTCGTGGGGTTCGATGACCTATACACAGCTTGATGACTTAGCATTTTTACAACTTAGCTCCCTCTTTGGCATTACCTTTGGTTCATTTTTTATCTATCTCTCCTCTGCTTTTATTGCCGTCTTTATTGCCCATAAAAATAGAAGAGATTTTGTGAGACCTGCACTTATCTCTTTTGTGATTTATGCACTTTTTTATACCTATGGCGTATGGAGAGTTGACCAAGGAGCTACAAATCAAAAAACTATCTTGGTTGCAGGTATCGCCTCAGATATGCAGATTACCCCCAAAGGTATCCCTGTTAAATCTTACTTAGATAAAGGGACAAATACACTTATAGAAAAAACACAACTTGCCATTGAGAGAGGAGCTAAACTTGTTGCTTGGAATGAGGGTGCGACCATTATCTTTAAAGAGGATGAAAAAAAGTTCATAAAGAGACTAAAACAGCTCTCAAAAGAGAAAAATGTAGAGCTATTTATCGCCTATATTGTTCCTCTTGATGGTATTAAAAAATTTGAAAACAAATATCTTTTTTTCTCAAAAGGAGAACTCATAGATACCTATTTTAAATACCATCCCGTACCAGGAGAACCTGCTGTAAAAGGGACAAAGTTAGCCAACGTAACCAATGTACAATATGCAAATATTTCAGGTGCTATCTGTTATGACTTTGATTTTCCACAACTAGGCAGAGTTTTAAGTAAGCAAGGTGCAGATATTGTAGTAGTACCATCAAGCGATTGGCGAGGAATCGACCCCATACATGGACTCCAAGCCATGGTAAGAGCCATAGAGGGAGGCTACTCTATTTTACGACCTGTTAGAGGAGCAACCTCTTTTGCTTTTGATAGCTTTGGAAGAGTAAGGGCTTCATTAAACTATTTTGAAGAGAATGACCGTATATTAATGGCTTCTCTTCCTACCAAAAAAGTATGGACACTCTATAGTGTGGTTGGTGATGTTTTTCCTATTTTACTTTTATTATTTGTAGGGTTTGTCATTGGTTCTTATCTTAGAAAGAGAAATGTTTTTACTCCTTCATCCGTACAGTAAAACTACCCATTCATAGGAGAACAGATACAAATAAGTGTTCCCTCAATCGCATGAATATAACTCACTATTTGTCCCCATGGTTTCTCTATGGGTTCGGCTATAAGTTCTGCACCATTTTCAACTGCCGTTTTAGTAGCAGTTGCCATGTCATCATCGACAAATACCAACTCTAACCCTACAGGATTTTCTTTAGGGGTTATTTTCAGGTATTTGTCTTGTAAATTCATTGCACCTAAGCTATGAGAGGCAAAGCCTATGGTCGTCTCACCCGATTTTAGTTCGGCATAGTCCACCTTCTCATAAAGTCTATAATCTACAACATAATATATTTTAGTATTGTATTACTACTATTTTATGATATAATAGTATTATATTACTATTTGGAGTGTTATCATGCTAGAGACCTTTTTCCAACTAAGCCAAAACTATATACTAAACTATCAACAAGAGTATGTTCGTTATTTTCTAAAAACACATGATTTATCTAACCGTTTTTCCATTATTTCAGGGCAACGAGGGATTGGAAAGACAACAGCAATTATCCAATATCTTCAAACACAATACCCAGACTTCTACACGACCAAAGCCCTATATATACAAGCTGACCACTTTTTACTTGGTAATCGTTCACTCTATGAGATAGCTGATGAGTTTGTCAAGATGGGGGGAGAGTTACTCTGTATTGATGAGATTCATAAGTACAACAATTGGTCACAAGAGCTAAAGAGCATTAACGATACTTTTAGAGAACTAAAACTTTTAGTCTCAGGAAGTTCAGCGTTAGAGATACATAAAGGCTCTTACGATTTAAGTCGAAGAGCGTTAGTCTACCGTATGAAAGGGATGAGTTTTCGTGAGTTTCTTGAAATTCGTCTAGGGTTAGAGTTACCAAATATTGAGCTTGATACGCTACTTAAAGAACACCAACCTTTTGCACAAGAGATTGTTAGTAAATTGGCAACCCAAAAAGAGAGAATCTTACCCCTTTTTAATGAGTATCTAAAAGTGGGTTACTACCCTTATTATTTTGAGTACAACAATCAAGAGCAGTTCTATTTGGCGTTGGAGCAAAATATCCATACTACTATAGAGAGCGATTTATTGGCTATTTATCCCTCATTGACAGGGGTGAGTATTCGAAAGTTAAAATCTTTGTTAAAAGTCATTTCAGAGTCAGTACCGTTTATTCCTGATATGAAAAAGCTTAAAGGTATTATCGGTGTGGGCGATGAACGAACTTTAAAAAACTATCTAAAATATCTTGAAGACGCAGGACTCATAAAGATGTTAATGAAACACTCAAAAGGTCTAAACAGCATTGAAAAACCTGAAAAGATATATCTTGACAATAGCAATCTACTCTTTACCTCAAAAGCCAATATAGGAACAATTAGGGAAACTTTTTTTATGAACCAAGTAAGCAAAGAGCATCAACTCATCGCCCCTAAAAATGGAGATTTTTTAGTAGATGAAAAATACCTTTTTGAAGTAGGTGGACAACATAAAAGCTTTAAACAGATAAAAGATATGCAAAACTCTTTTGTAGCTTCAGATGAGATAGAGCGTGGCTTTGGTAACAAGATTCCTCTTTGGTTGTTTGGGTTTTTATACTAAATTAGTAACTTTTCTCGTTCCCAATGTCTCCTGCCTTGGGAATGCATATTAGAATTAGATTTACAAAAAAACTTTGTTTAACAAAATAACTCTCGTATGCATTACAACAGAGACCGTCGTAACGAGGAAAAATGGGTGGGTTCTTAGAGATGAAATTAATATGTATTCACATAACTGTTCATCAAATGAAAATGCCTAACAAATTTATAAAAGAAAAAATAATCTTAATCATCTATCAACTCTTTGGTGCTAACAACAGAAGCAAAAACAGCCCCCAATGCACTCATAAAAGAGCCATGCACCTCTTTAGCAGAGATAACTTCTCCATTAAAGCTCAAATCTCTTGTAGCACAGGCATCTTCAACCACTGTGACACAGTAGCCCAAGTCAAATCCTGCTCGAACAGTAGAGTCCACACATATATGGCTCATTGCCCCACAGATGATGAGTTCTTTTATATTTTGTGCTTTTAGATTCTCTTCAAGAGTTGTCTCTCTAAAACTGTTTGGGAAATGTTTAGTAATGTATGTGCTATTTGTACTTTTTAGCTTCTTATGCAACTCTACCCCTTTGGTGTTGGGCAGAAAAAAAGTTGCTCCCTCTTTGGTTGAGATGTGTTGGATAACATAGACCTCTATATCATGGCTATGAGCATAGTCAATAAGCTTATTGGCATTCTCTAAAGCACTCTCTACCTCACATAAAGGCAATGCTCCTCCCTCAAAATAATCGTTTTGTAAATCTATAACAAGTAGAGCTTTTTTCATGGTTTCTCCTAGTAAAGTATAGCAAAATAATAGGGTAATTTAAAAAAAGAGTATTGTAAAAAATTGACCTTTATATCAAACTCGCTTGATACGCCTTAGGAGAGATACCGAAAACTTCTTTAAAATATTTATACAAATGACTTTGGTCACTAAACCTACACTCTATTGCTACCTCTTCTAAAGTCAGCTCAAACAATTTATCCTCATCTATAAATACTCTAATATCATGGGCTAACGTCTCACTATGTAGAGGTTGTTCTTGTTTAGTTTGTTGTCTCAAAAGTGTTTGTAAAAACAGAAGCAACTGCTCCTCTTTTTGCATAGTAAACGTATCTGAAAGCATGAGTTTACAAAGGTTTATAAATGCTTCATAAAGTGCTTGACTCACTATAAATGTCTCCAAAGGCAGATACGACTCAACACCCAACAACTCTTTTTGTAAACTCTCCAACCAATCTTTCTCAATATAAAGCACATAAAGCTTCTCATTTTTCATGGGAATGCTAGGTACAGAGTGTATCTCATAAGGATTGATGCAGAGTAACCTATTTACAGAGAGTAGAAACTCTTTTTTAACACTAACTTCTAGCTCACCTTTCTCTAAAGCCACCATCGTAAGTGTCTCATGAAAATGCTTTTTAGGACAGCCTCTTATGACGTGGTTGTAGGTTAGTTCATAGTTGGGGGTTTTGTAGGTTATGTTTATCTCGTTCATGAAGTTTTACTTTTAAATCACCTCTACCCCAAATACCCCATTGGCAAAGCCACACATTTTTCATTAATATGCAGAACATTTTTTCCCATATATAAAACGATACCCAAAACCTCTTTGGTTGATTTTTTCTGATACTCTACAATATGCCTAAAGTCATCTTTTCCTACTTTTGATGACGATTTAACCTCTATGGCTATTACTCTATTTTGACGCTCCAATATAAAATCTATCTCTTTTTTATCGTTGGTTAAGTAGTGGTAAATTTTTGTATTCTCTGTAGCAAAACTACAATGTTTCATCAACTCATTAAAGACAAAAGTCTCGACTAATGCCCCTTTATATCGTGAGTTTTCAAATGCTTCTATGGTGTAGATACCTAAAAAATAGCTCATAAGCCCTGTATCGTTCAGAAATATCTTTGGTGACTTAACAAACTGCTTTCCAATGTTTTCAAAAAAAGGTCGCAGAGTATAGAGCTGAAAAGTCTGCTCCAAAATTACTAAGTAGTTTTCGCATGTCTCTACTCGCACACCTACCTCTTTGGCAAGTTTTGATTTGTTGAGTAAAGAGGTACTACGAGGGGCTATAATATTGACAAAACGATAAAAACTATCTATGTCTCTAAACTCCCCTAAATCACGTGCATCACGCTCTATATAGGTACTCACATACGAAGAGAACCAAAGTTTTTTCTCTAATGGCGTTTTTAACTTCTGAACATCAGGATAGCCACCATTTAAGATAGCTTCAACTATATCATTTGTCTCTACCTCTTGAGTACTAAAATTACTATCAAAAAGTCTATCAACTATATTCTCATTTGGCTTTTTTGACCTCTCTTTTAGACTCAATGGGTACAAATCTACCTCTATAATACGACCTGCCAATGTATCTTTGGTCTGCTTCATATCTAATATATTCGCAGAGCCTGTAAGTAAAAAATCTCCACTGTTTCGTTTTTTATCTACTACTATCTTAATAGCTTCTAAGAGTTCAGGTACTTTTTGTATCTCATCAATGGTAGTAGGTTTAGGAAGTGTCTCCACAAATCGTAAGGGGTCATCTTTGGCATTGACACGTGTGGAGACATCATCTAGGACAACATAGTTTTTTCGTATCTCCATAGCCAAAGTAGATTTACCTACTTGTCTTGCCCCTTTGAGCAATACAACAGGAGAGATTTGTAGAGCTGTCTCTAAAATGGGTAAAATGCTTCTTTTTAACATATTTTTGCCTTATTGGAACTATAGTTTATAAATTATACTATTATAATAGTTAAAATTATACTATTTAGTAGATATTCTATTGAACTTAGATTATTAACAAAGCCAAATCACACCTTCCAAATACATCACAGCCCCACCACTCATCTCAACTCTATCACCCTTAACCACACAATGCACCTCCCCACCTCTAGCAGATATTTGTTTAGCATGAAAAATATTTTTACCCAACTTATCAGCCCAATAAGAGACCAATTGAGTAAAAGCAGAACCTGTAACAGGGTCTTCATCTATGCCATATTTTGGTACAAAAAAGCGTGTAACAAAATCATACTCTTTGCTTTTAGCAGTTATACAAACCCCTCGTAAATCTAGCTCTTTCAAAAGTGCTAAATTTGGTTTGGCATTAATTATATCCTCTTCATTTTCAAAAACTACAATGTAATCCATAGAGGCAAAAGTAGCTATGGGTTTCACACCAAAAGCTTTTTCTATTTGCTCTGAAATATCACAAGGTTCTATAGCTTGAATAGGAAAATTCATCACATAACGACTCTCTTCCTTCCAAGCTTTTAGCTCTCCACTTTTGGTGGAGAAGACTATCTCATCTTTCTCATAACCTAAACACTCAAACAACACATAAGCAGAAGCCAAAGTAGCATGACCACACATATCTACTTCTGCTGTAGGAGTGAACCATCGTAAAGTATAAATCTCATCTTCCTTTACAAAAAAGGCTGTCTCAGAAAGGTTATTCTCCTCTGCTATTTGTTGCATAAGCTCATCACTTAGCCAACTCTCCAACGGACAGACCATTGCAGGGTTTCCCTCAAAGGTTTTGGTGGCAAATGCGTCTATTTGGTAGATTTTTTGTTGCATATATTCTCCTATAATTTTATATTTAATTCCAATTGAACCCTCTACTCCAACCCTCTCCCATATCTCCAAAATACCAAGCCCTGAAACAAACCACGAAAGAGAAAAAAGAACATAAAACTAATCCAAAGAGCATAAGAGAAGTTTATCTCTTTGGTTGCATAAAATAGTCCTATAAACAAAACCATCGACCAGATAGTAATATTTCGCATCGCTTTTGTGGCTGTCATACCTACAAATACTCCGTCCCAAATATACGCCATAAAGCTAAAAAGAGGCATCACTACAACATAGGGCATAAACTCTAAAGTATGTTCTATTAGCTCTTGTTGATTGGTATAGAGATGTAAAATCAACTCTCCTAGAAGAGCATATATGACTATATACAAAAGCGTAAAACCAACACCCCAATAGAAGATATATCTGATAACTCTATAAAAGTTCTCCCAATCTTTTGCTCCGTAGTATCTGCCTACCAAACTCTCGGCAGCGTTTGCAAAACCATCAAGAGTATAGGCAAACCAAATGACAAATTGTAAAAGAAGTATCATCACCGTTAGCGTCTCTTCACTATGTTTGGCAGCTTGTGAGTAGAAAAATGCAAAGCTTAATGTGAGTAAAACAGTACGAATAAAAATATCTTGATTGATATTTAAAAACCTTAACAGCTCATTCCATTTTAAGATATCTGACACAGAGAAAAAGTATAACGACTTTCTGTACCTAAAGAGCAGTACAAAAGCCAATACCAAACCTGCATATTGGGCAATGACTGTACCATATGCAACACCCTCAATACCCATATTTAGCACATTGACAAAGTAGTAACTAAAGAGAATATTTAACACATTTATGAGAATGGTAACAACCAAAGGATAGTGTGCATTTTGCATACCAAAGAACCAACCCATCAAGACATAGAGCATAAAAACAGCAGGTGCTGTGTAGATACGAATAGTGAAATAGCTTTGAGCATAAGCTTGATAGGTGCTATCGACATTCATCAGGTAAAAAGAGACCTTTACAACACTTTCTTGAAAAACTAAAAGAGCCAAAGAGAGCATAAAAGCAACAAACAAAGCCCTATAGAGTGTCTTAGAGATAGCCTCTTTATCTTTTTGTCCAAAGGCTTGTGCCGTTATGCCTGTTGTTCCCATACGCAAAAAATTGATAGTTCCA
>JALVEV010000152.1 GCA_027030605.1 Campylobacteraceae bacterium
TTAATGGTCTCTTTACTTTTTGCTCCTAAAGAGGTAACCTTGTTTTGTGAGGAGTGTTTTTTGGTTAAGTACTCTCTATCTCCAACTTTTCGCCAATACATAGAGAGATTATAGTTCATAAGGTACTCATTTTTTTTCTCTATATAATACTCATAGAGCTGTTTTGAGTTGATATACTGTTTACGCTGTGAAGCTGTGTATTCTGTTAGAAAAAAACTCATAATTAATCGCTTTTTTTAGAAATTGTACCAAAAAAAATAGAAAAATAGAAATTTGGTACAATGGGTTATTTCTTCTCCATAATTTAGCATTCTTTATTGAGCATTATTTTCATAAAAATAATTAAAAACTTAAATTTAAATATTTTTAGGTTTTATTTATGAAAATAGCTTTAATCCCATAGCTTCGCTCATCAAAGCTTTTTAAGCTCTCCTTTAAAGTTAAGATTTTATCTTTTAGTACAAATGTATCACTTGACAAGATATACTCTAAATACTCTTTACGAATCTGTCCTACTCTTTTGTTGTCAATAAGAAATGGAATCTTATCCTCTTCTATGTAGTTGTTGTTCTCTTTTATTCTTTGTAGGTATGACATTTTTTTCCTTTATAATTTGGTGCGATGGCAATTGAACCCTACTTAAACTTAGGCATAGGACGAACAGTTTTTTCCTTGTATCATTTTAAGACTACTTACATACCTAACTATAGATAAAAATAACTTGACCTCTCTCTTGCTCTACTTTAGTTTAAAAACTGTATAAAAAAGGGCTATTATCAAATTCCATTTTTTCAAACTCTTTATCTATCTTAGCTTTTTCTTTAATTTCTTCTTCTGTAAACTTTTTAGGAATAATTAACCCATCACAATATTCCTCATATTTCAATATCTCCTCATTAGGGTAAATAGCAACATCTATAACATATTTTTGATACATATAACAAACATTTTCTTTTTTAATAGCCTTATACTTATATGAATCTAAATATAATGCACTAAAAGTAGTCTTTACATAAAGATTTAAAGCACCCCTATTAGCTTTTGACATTACAAAATTTTTACTTCTTACATTTCTATATATAATCAATCTTTCTTCATATTTTTTATCTATAAATGTTAAAATAATAGAGTATTTTAAAGAAGAAAACTCATAAAGTTCTCTATCTACATAAAGTTTTTGGCTATTAAACCAATAATTCCATTCTTGAAGAGTATCTAAAAGTTTTTCTTCATTATTAATGTTTTGACTAGCAATTTTTTCATAATAACTATTCTTTTTTTCAAATGTATACATAATATACCAATAAAAAAAATATACTCCTAATATAAAAAACATTATACAATTGATTATTTTTATATTCTTTTTTCCTGTCATCTCTTGCTCCTTTTCTATATTTTAATTAAAAGTCTACTAAAAAAATTTATTATTAGCTAACATTATTCTTTCTCTATCACTCTAAACTATTACTGTAACTTTTTACTATCTTACTCTTCTTTGATTCTCTAAATTCACTATCTCCCTCTCTTTGATACTTATAGTCTGAAGAGAGCAAAGTACCATTTTTATCATAATGATAAGTGTATTCCTGTTTTACTATATCCATTGTACAAGGACATGTTCCCACAAAAGCTTCTGCTTTATAAGATAGTTTTTTCCCATCTTTGTAGCTCCATTTTTCGAGAGTATGTTGAACCAATACCTCTCTAAGAGAGTATTTTCGCTCCTCTTTGATAAGATTACCCTCATTATCATACTCCTTTGTTAGAATATCTCTTCCTCTTACATTCCCTTCTTTATCTAATCGTAAATATTCCCTATAAATCTCTTTGCCATTTTTGTTATATCGTTTTGTCATACTATTCTTACCTTTTGGGTAAATAGTTTCCTTATAGGTCAATCTCCCCTTTTCATCATATTTCATATTTCTCATATATTGTCCATTGGCAGACTCCATATGAGTTAAGTTTCCATCTTTGTTATAAACTTTTATAGGCTTCTTCTTAATATCTTTAGAGATAGTCTCATTCTCATATCTATTTAAATTCTCTTTATATCTCTCTTGAACTATCTCCTTACCATCTTCATCATATATATGAGACTCTAAAATATTCCCCTCATTATCTGTTTTCTCCATTGAAAAAAGTTTCTCGCCATCGTAACTATTGGTAATAACATAACTATATTTTGAATTATCAAAATTTTCATATCTCTCTTCAACTATTTTTCCATATTCATTATAGGAAAACTCTTTTTGATAATAATCTGTAAAGGTGAAAACCAACTGTTTTAAATAGTTAAAAAACTTTGTCTCTCCCAATTTATATTTATCTGTCGAAGTATCGAAATAGTAATGCTCCTCTTTAGTATATCGCCATGCTATTACATTGATACTCTCTGTAGTTACAATTAAACCACTCGTTTCATCCAATATTTGACAAGTAAGGTTATGCTCACCTAAAGAAAAAGCCTTCTTCAAGTTGCGTCCAAAGCCAATAATATTCTCATTCTCTCTCCATATATATTTATAGTTTGTTCCATTTTCATCAACTTCTGATTGTAAAACAATCTCTGTTTTTATGGTTGTATTTATCTCTCTAGGAGTATAAGAGATTGTTCTTGGCTTACTCTTCACTTTTTTTGGTGAAACATTTTCTAAAATCTCCATACTATTTGTTACAAGAGCCTCTTTTTTAGTAGGTAGTTTTACCTGTTCCTCTTTAGATATAAAAAAAAGGAGTATGCTTCCTACTAAAATTATCAATGTTACTATTAATATATTTCTCTTTTTCATCTTTACGCCTCTAACTCTTTCAAATACTCATCAGCCTCAATCTCCTCACCATTTACCATTACATGAGTAGCAATTCCTCGTCTGCAAAGCTCTTGGCAGTCCATCCAAAAATCTTTTCCAATAAGTAGCTGTTCAAACTCCTCTTGGCTTAAAAAACCCTGCTTGACCACCATGTCGTGTCGAAATTTAGTAAGATGTTTATCTTTATGTTCCATCTTCATTTTTATATCTCCTCCCTTTCCCCTTGCTACTGAACTATAGTTGTGAAACATCAGTTCAGAGTATGGGTAGACAACCCTCTTTTCTGCCATACAAAACATTACAGCACCCATACTATAACCATGATTGTCAAGATAGGCAGTGGTTCGATTGTAAAACTTCTCTTTTATCAAGTTAAAAAACTGTTGTCCCTCTGTTATGCTTCCTCCATCTGAGTTAATAACTAGCTCCAATATATCATTAGAAGATGCTTCTCTAAGTTGATAGAAGAGAGAGTGTAAATCTTTTCTATCACTATGAAAATTTCCAACATAGAGACGATATCGTCTATAGTTGACTCCTGAAACTCTAAAAAGAGGCTTTTTCCAAAAAAAGAGTCTGTTAAAGACAAGAGCATGTAGAAATTTTCGTTTTTTTAAAAGAGTATCTAGTTTAAAAAGTCTTTTCTCATAGCCATCTAAGCTCTCGTACTCCTCTGTTTTGTAATTGTATCTCTCTCTTTTTATTGTAGATATCTGTTTAGCATATAGTGAGTGATACTCTGTATCCATTATTTTGTGCTTTGCAATCATTTCTCTCCCCTTTTTTACTATATTAATTAAAAGTCTACTAAAAAAAAATTATTATTAGCTAACATAATTTTCCATTAAAAAACACATTTTATAAGCTTTTAATGGAAATTTGGTGTAATTTTTAAGAAAAAAGAGGAATTTTTAGGAAAAATAATTATCTAAAACAAGGTGTCATTTTACAAATATCTTTCTACTCTAGCATACTCTATTGCATAAGTTTTACCTTTTTACTCCGTTTAAATTCAGCCAATTTTCGAGGAAAGTTATCTGCAACTTTTAGTCTATAGTCTGCCTCCTCTCTCATATGGATAGTATCAAGAAGCGGTATCATCTCCTCTTTTTTAAACTCCTCTCTTGAAAAAATCCCAAAGACCAATAAATCTGCTGTGCGAATATCTATGTCTTGGCTAATAATACTCACTCTAAAGATTGATTGTCCTATACTACTACTTTTTGAGATTTTAATGGTTATCGTATCGAAGATGAGAACTATCTGTTTGCTTGTCTTAAAAACAACACCCTCTTTATATCCTGAATAAAAGTTTCCTTTTGCTCTGTTATTTTTAATCTCTAATTTTGTCATGTGACAGGTACTGTTATCTATGGCACTACCATAGTTATAGAGATACCAACTGCCTGAAAGGTAATTCTCTTTTTTCATATACTCTTCAAAGGGAAGAGACTCTTTTGCTAGTAACTCTTGTGCTAAAGTGAGTTTAGCTATGGTTTTATGATGTCGTGTAACATAGGTTGGGTCATCTATTAAATCTTTAAATCTAAAAAGAGCAAAATTTTTATCTTTAATAAGTAGTAGTTTTGAGTAACCAATATTTAGACTGTTGCTCATCATTATCTTAATACCACTCTTTTGCATATACTCTATCTTATCTAACACTTTAGTGGTCAAAAGTTCAGTATCTACAACAACAAACAGATAGGTAAGCTCTAGTTTATCTTCTCTAATTAACTTAATCTGATTCTCAATAATAGGGTTTCTGTTTTCTAACAAAAAAAGATTCTCAACACTTAAAAAGTAAGAGATTGTTACCTCAACCTTTTTACCATTACAAATATCTTTCAGTGAAAAGAGTTGAGACTCTTTTTTGTTACTAATGAAGTATTTTGTATGGTTGTGGGCTTTCTCTAAAAACTTCATATAGTTCTCAAACTCTTTTAAGATAGTATCAAGGTAGATATCTTTAGAAAAGCTTTTATTGATACCACAATGGTGTAAATCTTTACCTAAAGTTTCAATTTTTTTGGTAAAGTTTTCCATAAAGTAATCCTCTTTTAAAATACACTTTTTAGAGAAATCCTCTGCTAACATAATATTAGAGAAGTTAAGTTTATAGGAGTATTTCTCTTTCTCTTCTTTTGTTAAAAGGTAAGAGGTTAAAAGTACTTGAAATGCTTTTACTTTTCCTGTAGCATCATCAATTGTATTTGCCATTCCAAATGCTCTTAATTTTGTTGATGTATTTGCTGATATTTTGAAGATGCAACTCATATGGTCATACTCATTTTTCAAATAGATATAAGTAACAGTATTAAAATGTTCCATTTTCCCACTATAAAGTATGTTTGCATAGCTTAACTGAATGGTATTTTCACTACTATCTTTAGGAAATGAGACATCAAAACAGTTTACCTTTAGTTCGCTGTTGTGGGTATCGAAAAAATAGATATATTTAATATGCCCATAAGCCTCTTGATTGTTTAAATAGCTATCAAGTCTCTTTTTAAAGTTTTCAAAACTCCAAGTTTTAAAACTTTGATTAGTAAAAAGAGCCTTGTTATTTAGTTTCAACTCTCCTATTTTAAACTTTGTAACATCAAAATTGTTTGCCTTTAAGCTCTCTCCATTTAACCAGTTATCAATTACACGTTTACGACTTATTAAATATTGGGGAGTTAACTTTCGTTTGTCTGAAAAATATTCAATTAATTTTTTTTTCTTGCCATTGAAAAGCTTCTTAAGAAGATAGTTCATCTTCTCTTGAAAATCAACCCAAGGAACAGCCCGTCCATCATAGTCTAAATTTTTTCTAACATTATCCACTCATATCCCTTTTTTAAGTGTTTTTGTATTATATCTCAAAAAGGTAAACTGTTATTTAACAACACTCATTTAAGGATTATGTTAAAATTGGAAAATAGAGTTTATATAACTACATACAACAACTTTTAAGATAGATTTCCCTATAATTGCGAAACTTTTTATGAGCCCTATATTTATGCTTCATAAACACTATTAATTACAAAGGTATTATCATGGCAAGAAGATGTGATGTAACAGGAAAAGGTCCATTGGTTGGAAACAATGTATCTCATGCAAATAACAAAACAAAAAGAAGACAACTTCCTAACTTAAGAAGTGTTAAAATTACTTTAGAAGATGGAACTACTAAAAGAATTAAAGTTGCAGCGTCTACTCTTAGAACAATGAAGAAAAAAGCTGCTCAAGCTACAGCTGAAACAACAGAGGCGTAATTAACGCTTCTACCTAATCTATTTTGACAGTTCAAAATAGAATTAAAAAGTTTCTCAACTGGCGAGAGACATCAAAACCACATATAACTCTAAACGATGAGTTATATGTACTTCTAGCACCTTTTAGACTTCCTCTTATTTTAACCGTATTAACAATGATGCTTGGTACATTTGGGTACATCATTATTGACAATATGACACTGCTTGATGCACTCTATCAAACAGGTATTACTTTTACTACAGTTGGATTTGGAGAGATGGCACCTATCTCAGAAGTGGGGCGAATGTTTACCATTTCTCTTATTATCTTTGGATTTTTGGTCTTTTCGGTAGCGATTGGTATTATAGTTGATGTACTCAACAGAGGTGAACTATTTAAAGTTATGAGGGAGAGACGAATGCTCTACAACATTGCACGACTAAAACAACACTTTGTCATCTGTTACCATAATGAATTTACTATTCAAGTAACAAAACATCTGCGTGAGAGTCACATCCCTTTTGTGGTTATTGACCCCAATGAAAATCTTGAAGAGTTGGCAGAAAAGTATAAATACCCCTACTTTGTTAAGGCTGAACCCCATACTGAAGTTGCTATTTTAAAGTCGCATCTCTCTTCTGCTAAAGGTATTATTACCCTTGCTGATAATATTGCTGACAATATTGCTACCATCGCTTCAGTGAGACTCTATGAAAAAGAGATTCATAGGCGACGACCATTTCTGATTATCTCAAATGCACCAACCATTACCGATGAAGAGAAACTTTTAAAACTCGGTGCTGACAAGGTAGTAACCCCTACGAACATTATGGCACAGCGTATCAATGCTATGGCAGTTCGTCCTGACATGGAGAATCTACTTCAAGAGTTTTTGTACAGGCAGGATACTCCTCTTGATATGGAAGAGGCAAGAGTTACAAAAACATCATGGTTAGCACTAAAAAAAATAAGAGATGCCTCTTTTAGAGAGGTTGCTAATGTAACAATTATTGGTCTAAGAAATAAAGATGGAAAATTTATTCCTATGCCAAAAGGTGATACTATCATTACAGCAGGAGCAAAGCTTCTGCTTATTGGACCTAGTGATGGTATTAGAAAAGCTAGAAAAATTATACGAAAAACAATTAAACCAGAGGAGATGAAAAATGTTTAATCTATTTTCACTAAAAGGTGGACTTAGCAATGTAGAGGGATTCTACTGCGACGGTGTCAATGTTGGCATGAAATCAAGCGAAGATGGCGATGTAGCTTTTATTCGTTCAGACGTACCTTGTGAGGTAACAGCACGTTTTACCTCTAACAAGTTCCAAGCAGCACCCATTAAGCACTACCAAAAGTACCCTAAAGATTTTAAAACCGACTTTATTTTGATGAATGCAAAAAATGCAAATGCTATGACAGGAGAGCAAGGGATTAAAGATATTGAGAGTATCTTTGATGAGCTAAAAAAGTACTATAAAGCTCAAAACCCTATTATGTCCTCTACAGGGGTCATTGGTTACCGTCTAAACCAAGAGAAGATATGCTCTGCTTTTGAGAAGTTTGACTTTAATGCTAAAAACTCAGACAAAACAGCTCGTGCTATTATGACCACGGACTCTTTTAAAAAAGAGTTGTGTTTTAAAATTGAACTTGATGATGGCTCATCTTTTACCATTGGGGCTATCTGTAAAGGTGCAGGTATGATAAACCCTGCCATGGCGACCATGCTCTGCTTTATCACTACCGATGCAGAGATTCCAAAAGCAGATATGGAGGAGCTACTAAGTGAGGCAACAGAGGGCTCGTTTAACAGAATCTCTGTAGATGGTGATACCTCTACAAATGATACTATTATGCTTTTAGCTAATGGTCTCTCAAAATCTTATAACAAAGAGGCTTTTAGAGAAGCACTAAATAAGATTACCTTTGAACTTGCTATGATGATTCTAAAGGATGGTGAGGGAGCCAATAAATTGGTAGCATTTGAAGTCAATGGAGCTATCTCAGAGGAAGAAGCACGAAAAGCCTCTATTGCCCTTTCAAACTCACTATTGGTCAAAACAGCCCTCTTTGGAGAAGACCCAAACTGGGGACGAATTGCTTCAACTATTGGAGCTTCTGGAGTAGAGTGTGATGATACTAAACTAACCATCCACTACGATAATCTACTAATCTACTCCAATGAACAGAGAGAGTTAGACCAAGAGAGAGAGAAGAAAGCCTATAAGATTATGAAAAATGACTCATTTAAGGTTACCTGTAATCTAGGTTTAGGAGATGGCTCTTACACCTCTTATGGTTGTGACCTCTCTTATGACTATGTTAAGATAAATGCTGAGTATAGAACGTAAATTTGGGACTCTATATAAACAACTGTTCTTAAAAAGAGTTTAAAAACTTATTTTTTTCTTAAATTTAATAAATAGTTTTAAAAGTTACGATTTTTTTAACTATTCTTTACACTTTATATCCTATAATAACTCTATTAAAAAAATAATTAAATATAGGATATAGTTTTGTCACTCCATTTCTTAAAATCTTTACTTACTGCAACTATTCTTACATTAACTGTTGTTCCTATATTTTTCTTAATTGCAAATAATGATATGCAATGGATAACAGTGGCAACTTTAATTTGGAGTAGTAGCACATTTTTAATCTTTTATCCATCTATCCGTTATATTTACCCTCACCTTATTAGTAAAGTAGGTCTCTATCTTTTAAGTGTCATACTTATTATTATCTCTGCATGGTTCAATATAATTACTCTTCAACTACTCCTCTCTTATGATTATATCTACTACGCACTATTTAATACCTCCTTTACTAATGTTACACTTGTAGGTACTATCTATCTTATTATAAATATCATTATTTTAAATCTGATATTACACTCAAATATCGAGTTTTATGAAGAGGAGCGTCTTTTTTAGTTATACTTTCAAAAAAACTTTAAAAGGCGTTCTTTTGCCAACATTTAAAAATCTATCTCTACCCAATGAGGTTTTAGAGAACCTAAACTCATTAGGCTATAGCGTTCCAACACCTATTCAAGAAGCAACTATTCCCCTTATTCGAGAAGGAGAAGATATTATTGCTCAAGCTAAAACAGGTTCAGGGAAAACTTTGGCTTTCTCTCTACCTCTTATTTTAAAACTTGATGAAAAGGAACAGTCCCCTCAAGCACTTATTATTGCCCCTACGCGTGAACTCTGTGAACAGATTGCAGGAGAGATTCAAAAACTAGCCCGTTATAAATCTGATGTAAAAGTAGTTACACTTTATGGAGGAACTTCTCTCACCAAACAGGTAGCTTCCTTAGAGAAAGGGGCTGATATTTTAGTAGGAACCCCTGGGCGACTGCTTGACCATTTTTCAAGAGAAACCATTCAGCTAGAGAAGATTAAAACCCTTATTTTAGATGAAGCTGACAGAATGCTTGATATGGGATTTGCTGATGATATTTTAAAATTGGTCTCTAACCTACCTAAACAGAGACAGTCACTTCTCTTTTCGGCAACTTATCCTGAAAAGATAGATAGATTGACTTCTACTATTTTAAAAAATCCTATTGAGATTAATCTACAAAGTAGTGAAACAAAAGCAGATATTGAAGAGTTTGTCTATCGTGTAGACGACAAAGATAAAGCTCTTCTAACAACACTCAAACATTTTCAGCCCTCACTTGCTATTCTATTTTGTAATACTAAAGCTAAAACTGTAGAGGTCTCAGATTGGCTAAATGAGAAGGGTTTTGATGTCGCTACCCTCAATGGTGACCTAGAGCAATATGAACGTCAAGAGATGCTTTTGCAGTTTGCGAATGGCTCTTTACCTCTGTTAGTAGCAACAGATTTAGCTGCAAGAGGGTTAGATATAGAGGGGGTAGATTTGGTGATTAACTATGATACACCTATGAAAGAGGAGATTTATACTCACCGTATAGGTCGAACAGGTCGAGCTGACAAAAGTGGTTTAGCCGTAACCCTTTGTGATGAGTATGGCTTACGTAAACTCTCAGAAATCAAACCCAATTTAAAAGTAGATGCGATAGATACATTAAAACCTAACAAAAACTTCTATATGCAAGGAGAGGTAGGAACGCTTTGTATTGATGGGGGGAAAAAGAAAAAAGTTAGAGCAGGAGATATTTTAGGAACACTTTGTAAAGATATTGGTATTGACAATAAGCATATTGGTAAAATCAATATTTACGCGACGCACTCTTATGTAGCTATTGACAAATCGGTGATTAAAAAAGCATTTAATGGATTAAAAAATGGAAAGATTAAAGGGAAGAGACTAAGAGTTTGGTGGTTATAAAGGTTCGATTCTATTGAACCTTTATAACTTTCACTATTCAGAAAATGCACCAACAGAGGTTAGACGTTTATAACGCTTCTCTAACATCTCATCAACACTCAACTCTTTTAAAGCTTTTACCTGCTCTAGAAAGTACTCTTTAACAACCATTGCAGATTGTTGCTTTGTTCTATGAGCCCCAATAAGTGGCTCATCTAAAATATCATCAATTA
>JALVEV010000153.1 GCA_027030605.1 Campylobacteraceae bacterium
AGCAGAGAGGGTATCTAATGAGATTATGAGTCTGCCTATGAATCCATATTTGAGTGACGATGAGATTAGCTATATTGCTAATAATCTTTAGTCTCTCTCTTTTTGCAGAGAAGCCTAAACTTCTTTTACTCAAAACCTATAAAGAGCAAAATATATCTGGTTGGGTTATGAGTGAAAAGCTCGATGGCATAAGAGCTTATTGGAATGGTAAAAATCTAATAAGCAGAGGTGGCAAAATAATACACGCTCCAAAGTGGTTTACTAAAAACTACCCTCCATTTGAGATAGATGGAGAGTTATGGAGCAAAAGAGGAGATTTTGAAAATATCTCCTCTATTGTAAGAGACAAAACCCCAAGCCCAAAATGGCACGAGATAAAACACTACATCTTTGAAGTACCACATGCAAAAGGTGGACTCTTTGAACGCCTTGCAAAGGTAAAGCCTTATGAAAACAACATTATAAAAATCATCCCGCAAATTTTTCTTAAAGATAAGAGAGAGCTAAAACAGTTTTTAACGACAATTGAAAAAAAAGGTGGAGAAGGAGTTGTTGTTCGAGACCCTAAAGCATTATATATTGAAAAAAGAACAAACAAAGCTTTAAAAGTTAAAACTTTTTTAGATAAAGAGTGTACAATTATTGCTCATAATAGAGGGTATGGAAAGTATAAAAACTCAATAGGGTCTGTTACTTGTAGAATGGATAATAATATTACTTTTAAAATAGGTAGTGGGTTTAGTGATAAAGAGAGAAAAAATCCACCTGCTATTGGAAGTTTGATTACTTTTAAATATAAAGAGTTTACTAGGTATGGGAAGCCTCGGTTTCCTGTGTTTTTGAGGGTTAGAGCTACTAAATAGATATAGCATATTTTAAAAAATGATGGAGAGATAAATTATGTTTAACAATAAAAATATACTAATAACAGGTGGAACAGGAAGTTTTGGAAAGAAATATACAGAGATTATTCTTTCTAAATATAAACCAAATAAAATTATTATCTATAGTAGAGATGAGTTAAAACAGTATGAGATGGCACAAGAGTTCAATAATGAGTGTATGCGTTATTTTATTGGAGATGTGCGAGATGGAGCAAGACTTAAAGAGGCGATGCATGAAGTAGATTTCGTTATTCATGCAGCAGCTCTAAAGCATGTTCCAGTAGCAGAGTATAATCCTATGGAGTGTATTAAGACTAATATTGATGGAGCTCAGAATGTTATCGAGGCTGCTTTAGCTTGTAATGTTGATAAAGTAATTGCCCTCTCTACAGATAAAGCAGCAAATCCTATTAACCTTTATGGTGCAACTAAATTAGCCTCAGATAAACTCTTTATCGCAGCCAATAATATGGTGGGGAAAAGACGAACTCGCTTTTCAGTTGTTCGTTATGGTAATGTTACAGGAAGTCGTGGTTCGGTTATTCCCTTTTTTAAGAAGCTTATAGATAATGGAGCAACTGAGTTACCTATTACAGATGAGAAGATGACTCGTTTTTTTATTACACTAGAAGATGGGGTTAATTTTGTACTTAAAGATTTTGAGAGAATGTATGGAGGTGAGATATTTATCCCTAAAATTCCTTCTATGTATATTACTGAATTGGCTAAAGCGATGGCTCCTAATCTTCCTCATAAGATTATAGGTATTCGACCAGGGGAGAAGCTTCATGAGATTATGTGTCCTGCTGATGATTCTCATTTAACACTAGAGTTTGATGACCATTTTGTGATTAAACCTACGATTCAATTTGCTAATATGTCAGATTTCTCAGTAAATAGATTGGGTGAAAAGGGTATTCCTGTAGAGCAAGGTTTTGAGTATAACTCTGGAAACAATACTGAGTGGTTAACCCATGAAGAGCTTTTAGAGATGGCAAAAGAGTATCTGTAATGAATTTTATTCCCTATGGTAAACAGTTTTTAGAGCAAGAGGATATTGATGCTGTTGTAGAGGTATTGAACTCTGATTATTTAACTACGGGTCCAAAGGTACAAGAGTTTGAAAAGGCGTTAAGTGATTATTGTGATGCTCGGTATGTTATTGCTGTAGCTAATGGCACAGCAGCTCTTCACTTAGCCTCTTTGGCTCTTTTAAAAAAAGGAGATAGGGTTTTAACTACTCCAAACTCATTTTTGGCAACCTCTAATGCTATTTTATATGCAGGAGCCAAGCCAATATTTGTTGATATTGCAAAAGATGGAAACATTGACCTTGATTTGTGTGAAGAGATGCTTAAAAATGACAACTCTATTAAAGCTATCTATGGGGTATCCTTTTCTGGACGAATGCTTAATCAAAAGAAGTTGAAATATCTAAAAGAGACCTATGGAGTTTTGATACTTGAAGATAATGCTCATGCTATTGGAGCAAAAGAGGGAGATGTTAAATCAGCCTCTTGTAAAAACTCTGATGTTTCCATTCTCTCTTTTCATCCTGTTAAACATCTAACTACAGGTGAGGGTGGAGCAATTACCACTAACTCAAAAGAGCTTTATGAGAAGATGCTAACTCTTAGAGGGCATGGTATGGTTAAAACTCCCCAAATGAAACCATGGGAGTATGAGATGAGAGAGCTTGGTTTTAACTATCGTATTACTGATATTCAGTCTGCTTTGGGGCTTTCTCAGCTTAAAAAATTGGATAGTTTTATTGCAAGACGTATTGAGATTGCAAAAGGGTATGATGAGGCATTTAAAAATAGTATAGTAAAATCTCTCTACACTTATGATGGTAAATCCTCCTATCATCTCTATGTTGTTCAAGTTGATTTTTCTAAACTCTCGATTAGCAAAGAGGAACTTTTTATTAAGATGAGAGAGAAGAGTATAGGGTTACAATTACATTATATTCCTATAAAT
>JALVEV010000154.1 GCA_027030605.1 Campylobacteraceae bacterium
TCTCTCTTTTACCTATTATTCTCTTTCCCACTTTTGGTGTACTTGATGTTGCTCATGTGACTCCTAACTACTCTAAATCAATTATTTTTCTATTTTTGGGTGGTTTTATGTTGGCAATAGCCATTGAAAAGGTGAAGCTTCATCTCTATTTTTCTGCTAAGCTCTTGAGCTTCTTTCCTAAAACCGTTTTAGGTATTTTATATGCTTTGGCAATTACTTCTGCACTTCTAAGCTCTATTCTTTCGAATACGACCATTACGCTTATGTTAATGCCTATAGCTCTCTATTTAAGTGATAATCTGAAATTAAAAATTCGTTTTTTATTAGCAACAGCCTATGGTGCAAGTGTAGGAGGAATTTTAACTCCAATAGGCACAGCTCCAAATCTTATTTTATTAGGTTTCTTAGAAGATAAACATCTTCCTGTACTCTCTTTTGGAGAGTGGATTTATATGATGCTTCCTGTTGTAGCGATTATGCTAACTATAATTCCTTGGTTGCTCTCGTTTGGTTTAAAAGATGAATCGGTGGAGGGAATAGGGGACGAGAAAGTACCTGTTTTAGAAAAAAATCAAAAAAGACTTTATGGTATTGTTATTCTTTTATCATTTGTATTAATTGCCAATACTTTTTCTAAACAGTTATTGGGCTTTGCATTAGATGAAAAATTGGTGCTATTAGGTTTTGGACTTTTAATGTTTTTTCCAAAAATAGGTTTTTTAACTTGGGAAGATACTCGAAATATGCCTTATGAGATTATTATGCTTTTTGGTGCAGGATTCTCTATTGCTACAGCATTTTCATCAACAGGATTAGCAGCTGATATTGCTCATAAACTTACTTTTATATCCTCTATGCCTCTCTTTTGGATGTTCTTGTTTGTTGCATTTTTTGTTGCTTTCTCTACGGAAGTCACTTCAAATACAGCTCTGACTTCTATTGCAATTCCTATCTTCTATGAGTTTGCAAAAGATATGCCTACTAATGAGGGGACACTGTTACTTATGACAGCTACTGTGGCAGCCTCTTATGCCTTTATGTTGCCTATTGCAACACCTCCAAATGCGATTGTAATGAGTTCACGAGTCATTCCTATAGCCCAAATGGCAAAGGTTGGGTTTAAAGCAAATCTTATAGGGATTGTAGTTTTAGCGAGTGTAGCTTATTTTTTATGGAGAGTTATGTTGTAGAACTGTAGGGGCGACCTCTGTGTCTGCCCCATATTTATTAAACGTCGTAAACACTCTCTTTATTAAATTTCATAGCAAGTAGGGCATAGAAGAGTACTCTATATTTACTTCTATTAGAAGTTCCTAACTGTTCACAAACCTCTTTAATTGCTGAATCTAATTCTTCATCACTATTGGTAAGTCCTAATTTTTTCTTTAAAAAGTTATTTTTAACTGTCTCTAACTCTTTAGGTTGTCCACAGGCTACCGTAGCTGTATCTTTGTTATAAAGTACTGGTCCTAGACCAATAGCAACTTTAGAGATTAAGTTATCAGAGATAGATAGGTTTAGTTTTTTTGCTTCGGCAACCATTGCCTCAATTACGTCATCACGTTTACTCATATATTATCCTTATAATATTAAATTTTAAACATTTAATTATACCATATGAACATTAGATGTAAAAAATTTATTTTTTTATGTTATAATATATTAAATTTATGTTAGGAGAAATCAAAATGAATCATTGTGTAGTAGGGGATGTTCATGGGGAGTATCAAGCATTATTAAATTTAATTGCTAAGACACCTTTGAACTCTACACTGATTTTTGTTGGTGACCTAGTTGATAGAGGAGCAGAGAGTGCAAGAGTTGTTCAGTTGATACGTCAACATAAATTAGCCTGTGTCCGAGGAAATCATGAAGAGATGATGATTGAATTTGGAAGTCAATTTATTGAAAATATTAAAAATAATAGACCTATTGCACAAGATAATATTTGGTTAAATCATGGTGGAGTAGAAACATTACTCTCTTATGGATTAATTTCAATTAAAAATAATGAAATGATTCCTCATCCATTTATAAAAGATTTTATTTTTCAATTTGAAGATGATATTGAGTGGATGAAACGTCTTCCTCTCTATATAGAACTTGAAGAGAAGCACTCTTCAGGTCGTAGAGTGGTTATATCTCATTCAGCTATTGCAGGAGTTTGGGAGTTAAGAGATGAGCCTGAAAGTTTTAATAATTTTAAAAATACAGTACTTTGGGGACGAACAAAACCAGTCGACTCTGCACCCATTTTTAATATTTTTGGACATACTCCACAAAGGTTTACTCCTGATACTCACCATCACTATGTCAATATTGATACAGGTGCTTATAAAAAAGGGGAGAAAGGTTTTGGACTTTTATCGGCCTATTGTATAGAGAGTGGTGAAATTTTTTCATCTACAGATGTCTCTTATGCAAAGGTTAGTTAATGATAGTTTCAATAGAGTACAATATTCCTGAATTAGAGAATATGAAAAAATATCCAAAAGAGTTATACTCTATAGGTAACTTATCACTTTTGCAAAGACGTAAAATCTCTATTGTTGGAACAAGAAGACCATCGGTTTATACAAAACAGTATACCCAACTTTTAGTTCAAGAATTAGTAAAACGGGGCATTACTCTTGTCTCTGGTGCTGCAATGGGTGTTGATGCTATAGTCCATATGTCAGCAGGATGGGAAAACAGTATAGCTGTTGTTGCTAATGGTTTAGATATACGTTACCCCTCAATTAATAGACATTTAATTGAATCTATAGAGAAAGAGGGGTTAGTCCTCAGTCAATTTTCACAAGGTACAAAGGCTACACCATGGTCTTTTGTTGTTCGGAATGAATTAGTTGTAGCACTTGGTGAAGTACTTATTGTTACTGAAGCAGATGAAAACTCTGGTTCTATGCGTTCTGTTGAATTTGCACTTAAAATGGGTAAAGAGGTTTACGTACTACCTCACCGTTTAGGAGAGAGTAAAGGAACAAATAGATTATTGGCTGATGGCTTAGCTAAACCAATTAATGATATATTACAGTTTGCAAATGAATTTGGTATTGAACCTAAAAATAGTCATGAAAAAGATGAATTCTTCTATTTTTGCCAAACAATGCCAACACTTGATGAGGCAGTGGCAAAGTTCAGTGACAGAGTCTATGAGGCAGAATTGGAGGGGTTAATTCAAGTAGAAAATGGATTAGTTCGTTTGGTCTAAAGCACCCTCTAATGGCGTTGGTGAGACTTCTCTTCCATTATACTCAAAATATAGGTCATTGTTTTTAAAATTAACATGAGTTTTTGTTTTAATAAATTTCATCTCATTTCCCTGTAGTTCAATATCTTCAATAGTACCTGAGTGACTCTTTATCCAAACAGGGAATTGACTTGTATTTAGTACCCAAAAGTCTGTATAGTCTATTTTGTCTTCATTTTGAACTCTTACCCCATGATTTCTATTACTAGCAATTCCTTTAAGTAGAAAAATATCATGATAGAAATCATCAGGGTCAGATTCGTTAAGTAAATCACCTCTACCATTCCTTGATACAAAAGCAATAATATCAATATTGTCAGCAGTTTTTTCATTGATTAGAGTATAGAGCTTTTTTTTGTCTTTTATATTCTCCATGCCAGGGAAAGAGTAATAAGCATTTATATGCCCTTTTAGAATCATATTTTGAAAGTTATCAAAATATAGATACTCATCTCTAATTTTTTTATCTCTTATCATGGTTGAAATCTTATTTCCTAGGGTTTGACTATGCTTTGAGACATTTTTATGTAAAATTGGCTCAATATGTTTATCGTTCAATAGACCAAGATATGATAAAAAATCATTTAATTTATCTCCTACATAGTTGAAAAATCTACTAATAGGATTATTCTTTCCAAAAACTCTTTCAATAAGGGTTAAAAAATAGGAGAGAGCAAAGACTTCTAAAATTGGTGCAAACCATGAAGTTGTCATCCATGTAAAGATTTGGGTAGATATTGCCCAAAGTGCTTTAAAGAAGCCAATAACAAAAACTTTTAGTTCAACAAATACAGCTAGATGAACAAGTACTCCAGTAATTGACATTATCCATACTCCAATACCTAGAGGTAAGACAACTATAATAAAATTTTTAATTTTTGTCTTAAAATTAATAGCATTGTAGTATTGAAAAAGTTCTCTAAAAGGCTTTTTTAGGTGTTTAAAGATATGTTTCTCTAGCCATTTTGATAACCAATTATCTATAAACCAACGTTTTATTCCCAAAAGAAGTGCTTGAAATATGGTTAAGCCCTTTAGAAAATGGATAAATTTTAATTTACTTATAAGCCAAAGTGAGAGTAGTGAAGATTTAAAGACAAGTACAACAGCAACCATGTATCCCATAATAAAATCATAGGATACAGGGTGAATTTTAGAAAGAAGAGCCATAAATAGTACAGGTACTATAATGGCAATTAGTGCTTTGTATCGACGTTTCATTACTCTCTATTCTGACTCCACAACATCAGTAGCATAAACACCAGTAATTGTTTTCCAAATAATAGAGGCATTAATTCCAATCCATATAATAATACCAACAGAGATAGTTCCTGTCCAACCCATATGTGTTGCATTTGAAAAGTCTAAGATACCATATTGATTAAGACCCCAAATAAAAGCTAAGATAATTAAAATAGTAGCTATAGCTCCTGCCATACCAATTGATTGTAAGATAGATTTAAAAGCTAAAATCCAAAGACCAATCATAATTAATATTGCAAAAGGGGTAAACCCTGATAAAAGATTTTCAGAATTTGTCAAATAGTGAATAAAGTGATGACCTAGTGGATTCCATGTTCCAATTGCAAGTGCCAGTGAAAGCAAAAGTGTAACCCACCATCGTAAGTGGCTCTCTGTTTTACCTTTTTTTGTTGTGTTTGTTTTCGTAAGTAAAGACATCTATAATTTCCTTAATTTATGATATGATTTTAATTCGGATTATTATATCAAATCAAAAAGAAAAAGGAGATTTTTATGAAAAAAATATTTTTATTAGTTGTACGTTGGGGACCAATAGTATGGGGAATATATAAAAAACTTAGAAGAAAGTAGGTTTCTTCTAAAATTTATATAATGGATTTAATGTCACGATTTAGTTCTCTACTTGAGACTTCACCTCTATAACTAAATTCAGTTACGCCATCTTTAATAACCATTATAAATGGTAAAACACCAGTCCAGCCATAGGTATTTTGAACATTATATTGTAGATTAGTAGCTGTTTCTCCTGAGATAACAGGGTATTTAATGTGGTGTCTTCTAATAAAAGCTTTTGCTTGGAAAGGTGACATCTTACCTTCAACTTGAATAGCTATAATCTCTAGTTTATTACCATATTTACGACGTAGACTATTCATAATTGGTATCTCTTTAATACAGTGTGAACAGTTTTTTCCAAACATCTCCAAGATAATGATTTTGTTTTTAAATTGAGGAAAGATATATCCGTTTTTTCTTTCGATAATAGTAATCGGTTTTCCTTGGAAACTTTTTAGTTTATGAATCTCTCCTATTGATGTAACAATTTTAGGTTTAAGCTCTGTAGGTTTTATTTTCCCTTTGTTACAAGCACTAACAGTATTGATATCATCTGAACACTCAGTAGCTATATTTTCAAAACTAGGTGTAGTTATTTTAGATGTAGGTGAGATTACCTTAGGACTCTTTGTTAGTTTTGGACTCTCTTCAAAAAGTCCAAAAACACAACCACTATTGAAGAGTAGTATAGAGGAGAGTATAGATAGTTTTATTAGTGCATGTCTTTTCATTGTTTCCCTTTTTTAAGTTGATGTACACGTTAATTTTTAGTCATTTAAGTCTTTAATAAGTTGTTCTAGCTCACTTTTCCCAATAAGTCCTGCTTGAACACTTTCGACTTCACCATCTTTATTGATTGCAATTAGAAGAGGAAGTGGTATCCCATTTGAGTATCCAGCTCGGTTAGCGATATAAGTAACAAAATCATTATGGTCATATCCTGCTATAACATTATAGTTCATCTTATGTTGAGCAACAAACTCTTTTACACTCTCTTTTGGATAGAGTTGTGCTTCTATTGCAACAATCTCTAAATCATTTTTATGTTCATTGGTAAGCTCAATAAGTTCGGGAATCTCTTTTAAACAAGGTGGACACCTATGCCCAAAAAGGGTTAGAAGTATAGCTTTTCCTTTAAATTCGTGAAAATCTAATCCCTCTTTTGTCTCTGAAACAGTTAATTTTTTATCATTAATAGTTGTAAGAGTGAAAGAGATAGGCTCATTAGCATAGGTTGTGGTAAGTAAAAGAGTAATTATTAAAAGTAGTTTTTTCATGTTTATCCTTTGAAATTAATTTAATTTTTTGAAAGGTTCTATTATAGCGTATATATTATGTATTTATTGTGTAATTTTGAAGTTTATAAGA
Source organism: Campylobacteraceae bacterium (assembly GCA_027030605.1). Lineage (GTDB taxonomy): Bacteria > Campylobacterota > Campylobacteria > Campylobacterales > Sulfurovaceae > UBA1140. The sequence continues at coordinate 6,437 of JALVEV010000154.1, forward strand.
ATTAGAGAACTGATATTATTAAATAAAGAGAAATTATTTATTCTCTTTATAATTGGTTTATGGGCTTATGTATGAGATGAACTTCTATTTCTACTCCCATTTCTATTCTCTCGATTTCCTCTTCCACTACGTCTCTCTCCACCTCTGCGGTTGCCACCACGTCCACGGTTTCCACCACGACTTCGGTTTCTTCCACGTCCACGACTACTATTTCTGTCCCCACCTTTCCAGTTTTTTGCTCTCTCAATAAGTGCTTTAACCTCCTCTGTTCCAAGACCAATAATATCTTTACCTTTTACATCAATCTCCTCTTGAACAATGGTTGCCAAAAGGTGAGCAATGGTTACAATATCAAGGTCATGTTGGAGTGTTTTTACCATCTCTTTGGCTGAAGATGTAATGGTAGTATTGACAATTTTAGATAAAAGGTCACTATCTTTACGACTCTGTACCTCTTGACGTGTTGGAATAACATCTGAGACCATTACTGTTCCCACATCTTTTTCAATTCGTTTAATGGTTCTAAGCTCATTTGGAGATACTAAAGTAATAGCTTCTCCTTTATTTCCTGCACGACCTGTACGCCCAATTCTATGCACATAAGATTCAGAATCAAAAGGGATATGGTAGTTAAATACATGAGTAACATCATTTACATCAAGACCACGAGCAGCAACATCAGTAGCAATGAAAATCTCAACCAACCCCTGTTTAAATGCACGAATGGTATGCTCTCTTTGCTTCTGCTCCATGTCCCCATGAAGAGCTGCAACTTTGAACCCTTGTGCTGTCATATATGATGAGAGTCTATCTACCTCTTTCTTCATTCTACAGAAGATAATACATTTTTTTGGATTTTTATAGTCAATCAATCTTAACAGAGCATCATCTCGTTCGTAATCAGCTACCACATAGAAGATTTGTTCAATGTCGGTATTGGTTCTTTCACTTTTAGTAATAGTAACTGATTTTGGATTATTTAGAATTTGCTCAGCTAAAATCTTAATCTGTTTAGGCATAGTCGCTGAAAACATCAGTGTTTGACGCTCTTTTGGTAAAAAAGTAAAGATATTTTTAATCTCATCTAAAAATCCCATATCGAGCATCTCATCAGCTTCATCTAAAATAACAAATGATGGGTTTAGTTTGATTTTTTTGGACATTAAAAGGTCTTGAAGTCGTCCAGGGGTAGCAACAATAATATTGGCTTGTTTGATTCTATCAATCTGTTTGTTATAGGCTGTGCCTCCATAAACGGTAGCTGTTTTAAGTCCTGCTGTTTTTCCAAAACGGAAAAGCTCATCTGAAACCTGCATCGCAAGTTCACGTGTAGGTACAATAACCAGTGCTTCAACACCTTTGTCTCCACTCATCTGTTGAATAACTGGTAGACCAAATGCTGCTGTTTTACCTGTTCCTGTCTGTGCTTGACCAATAAGGTCATGCCCCTCTAATATAAGGGGAATTGCTTTCTCTTGAACGGGGCTTGGCTCTGTAAATCCAGCATCTTCAATTGCTTGGTTAAGGGTCTCTTTGAAATTAAATTCGTTAAATGTCATAAATGTCTTCTTTATAGTAGTTTTTTTAGGGTATTGTATTGTGTTTATTGAAAATGAAAATAGTTGACTAATAAATAGTATTCATAGTTAATAAATGGCGTTTTTTAACCCCAATTTTTGCAACTGATACCAAATAGTCACACAATTTAAGTGTAATATTACGATGCTTAGTGCTTAGGGCATTAATTTAAAGCCCTAAAAATAAGAGATTTTGATATACTCTTGCAGAAATTTTGCGAATTATAGCCAAATAAACTAAAAATAGATAGTAAAAATTACTATTTAGATAGGAGAAACTTATGAATGTAAAAAAAATTAGTCTGATAGCCCTCTTTTTTTTAGGGGGATGTAGCTTAAATGCTGGTGATAGTAAAAAAGTGAGTAGTGCAGAGGTTCAAATGGTTCAGGAGCAAGTATTTATAGCTCCTAAGAAGAGTTTAGATAAGAAAATAGGCTCTATGCTTATGGTCGGTTTTATGGGAACTTCAGCCCCACAAAATTCACAAATTTGTCGAGATATTAAAAAGTATAATCTTGCAGGAGTTATTCTATTTGACATGAATCCTATTAATCATAAAGAGGCTAAAAATATCTCAAACAAAGCACAAGTTGCTAAGCTTACCCAAGAGTTACAAGCTTGTTCAAAAGATGGAAAACTTCTGATTGCTGTTGACCAAGAGGGTGGCAAAGTGCAACGTTTAAAATCGAAGTATGGTTTCTATGGTAAATTTCCAAAGGCTAAAGATGTAATTAGATACTCAGATGCTAAAGTAAAGCAATACTATGCAAAGATGGGAGCAGAGCTTAGTTCTGTAGGTATCAACTACAATCTAGCTCCTGATGTAGATTTAGCACTTAATAAAAGAAACCATGTTATTTATAAATTAGGTCGCTCATTTGGAGCCAACCCAAAACAGGTGGTGCATTATGCATCAATCTTTATGGACGCAATGCATGACAATGGTGTCCTAACTTCACTAAAACACTTCCCAGGTCATGGTTCATCTCTCGGCGATACCCATAAAGGTTTTGTAGATGTTACTAAACTATGGAAACCAATAGAGCTTGAACCTTATCGAATGTTAGCAAAAACACAAACGATTGATACTGTTATGGTAGCTCACGTCTTTAACAAAAATCTTGATAGTAGATATCCTGCAACCCTCTCAAAAAAGATAGTTAATGGAAAACTAAGAGGTGAATTTGGATTTAATGGTGTTGTTATTACCGATGATTTACAGATGGGAGCCATTAACAAAAAATATGGTCTAAAAAATACCCTAAAATTAGCCATCAATGCAGGAGATGACATCTTACTCTTTGGAAACCAACTCTCTGTTAAGAGTATGGTTAAGACCTCAACTTTGGTCAATACCATTAAGAAACTTATTCAGAGTGGTGAGGTGAAGTTGAGTGATATTGAGGCTTCTAATGAGCGTGTTGAGAGATTAAAAGCAAAATTATAGTTTTCTTCGTACAAGGGTGTTGTGTTTCACAACACCCTTAAAACAAGTTTATGTCTCAACCACCAACTTCTCCTCCTCATAAACCCCAAGCTCTTTAGCATCAATCAAAATAGAGCGACTTACTTTAAGTTTTGACTCAATAATCACCTCTTGGAGCTTAGATTTAATATTTAGTTGAAGAGGGTGTCTTCCTGGGTATCTTTGGGCTAGACAATATAGCTCCTCTATCATCTTCTCATCAGGGAGTAGATTCATTGCTAAGACGACTGGTTCAGCGACTGGTTCAGGGGTGTGTTTTTGCTCTTTTTTTACTTTGACCTTCTCTTTTTTTGCCTCTTTAAGCGACTCAATCTTTAAGATATTCATACGTGTAAAGTCACCATCTTTAGTAATCTTTACTTTAAAGGCGATTGGTTTACTTAGGTCAAAATCCTCCTCTAATTCTATCAGTCGGTTCTCAAAAAGCATCAACTCTATGTTTCCATGCAAGTCCATAATATTAGCGATTCCAAACTTGTTACCCTTTTTAGAGATACGGGTGTTTATCTCCTCTATTTTTCCAATAAATAGAGCCTGTGAGCCATCGGCTAGGTCATCTATCTCTGAACTTAGGGTATAGTTTATTTGGTCTAGTTGTTCACGATATTTGTCAAGTGGGTGACCTGAAACGTAGAAACCTAAAGACTCTTTTTCTAGTGCAAGGAGGTCAAGCAAATCATACTCTGGCATCTCTTTAATATCGACAGAGACAGTGGTCATCTCCTCTACATCTCCAAATAGTGAACCAACAGCCTGTTTTTTAGCCATCATAGCCTTTCCTGCTGCATCAACAATCTCTTCAATTTGGCTAATAATGGCACAACGTGAGAGACCAAAATCATCAAACGCACCTGCTTTTGCTAAT
>JALVEV010000155.1 GCA_027030605.1 Campylobacteraceae bacterium
CCATCAGCATTTTTAGGGACACATCCAGTAGATATGAGTGCAAATGTTAAAAGAGTTAAAGTTATTAGTATATTTTTTTGAGTTCTTTTCATAATCTATTCCTATATATTATATTCTATTTTTTTTAATTCATTAATTATATTATTTAGTATATTATATTAATCTTAATTTAATAAATAAAATATAATATGCAAAAATTAATATTTTATTTTATAAATATATTAATAGTATAGGAAAGAAAAGTAGATGAATTGTAGAAAATAGAGAGAAGGAGTGGTCGGAATCTCCGACCACTATTTAAAAAGAAGAGGAGGGGAACTTACATTCCTCCCATCATACCACCCATACCATCACCAAGGCTAGGAGATGGTACATCTATATTTGGCTCTTTTACATCTGAAATGGTCGCTTCAGTTGTAAGAAGAAGAGATGAAACTGAAGTGGCATTAAGCAGAGCTACACGAGCTACTTTAAGTGGGTCAATAATTCCAGCCTCTAGCATATCGACATACTCACCAGTTGCAGCGTTAAATCCTAATGTTGCATCGGCTGTCTCCATTACTTTGTTAACTACAACACCAGCATCGTAACCTGCATTGGTTGCAATCTGTTTCATAGGAGCTTGAATAGCTCTTAAGATAATCTCTGCACCAATGAGTTGGTCATCAGCTAAATCAAGCTCTACTTTTGCCGCAGCCTTAATCAGTGCAGCACCACCACCAATAACAATTCCTTCATCGACAGCTGCTTTAGTAGCCGAAAGAGCATCGTCAACACGGTCTTTTTTCTCTTTCATCTCTGTCTCTGTAGCTGCACCTACTTTAATAACAGCTACACCACCTGCAAGTTTAGCTAGACGCTCTTGAAGCTTCTCTTTGTCATACTCGCTTGTGGTATTTTCCATTTGTATTCTAATCTCTTTAATACGAGCCTCTACTGCCTCTTTAGCACCTTTTCCATCGACAATAACAGTGTTGTCTTTGTCAATAACCACTCTAGCACACTGTCCAAGCTCTGCTAAAGTTGTCTTTTCAAGTGTAAGTCCAAGTTCGTCTGTAATGAGTGTTGCACCTGTCAAGATAGCAATATCTTGTAACATCGCTTTTTTACGGTCACCAAACCCTGGAGCTTTTACAGCTGTAATGTTGAGGACACCTTTTAGTTTGTTAAGAACTAAAGTTGAAAGTGCTTCACCCTCAACATCATCAGCAATAATCAAAAGTGGTCTTCCTGTCTGTTGAATCTGCTCTAAAACAGGCACTAAATCTTTTAAAGAGGTAATTTTGCTGTCTGTCAATAAAATAAGAGGATTATCAATCTCACATGTCATCTTCTCTGTATTGGTCACAAAGTAAGGAGAGAGATATCCTCGGTCAAACTGCATTCCCTCAACTACCTCTAGTTCATCTTCAATCCCTTTTGCCTCTTCAACAGTAATGACACCATCTTTTCCTACTCTGTCCATCGCCTCTGCAATAAGGTTACCAATGGTCTCATCTGAGTTTGCCGAAATGGTCGCAACTTGTGCTATCTTCTCTTTGTCTTGAACCTCTTGGCTCATCGCTTTTAGCTCTTCGACAATAGCAGAGGTTGCCTTGTCCATTCCACGCTTTACCTCAATAGGGTTAGCTCCAGCAGTAATGTTTCTTAGACCCTCTTTAAAGATAGAGTGTGCTAAAACCGTTGCTGTTGTTGTACCATCTCCAGCCTCATCGGCTGTGTTGGCTGCTGCCTCTTTTACAACTTGTACACCCATGTTCTCTACTGTATCTTCAAGCTCAATCTCACGAGCAACCGTTACACCATCTTTTGTAATGTGTGGTGCACCATAAGCTCTTTGAATAAGCACATTACGCCCACGAGGTCCCATAGTTACTTTAACTGCGTCTGCTAGTTTTGTAACACCTGTAAAGAGTGAACTTCTTGCGTTATCTGAAAAATGTATATCTTTTGCCATAATTATCCTTTAATTCTATCTGTTCTATTTTAAATAAGCTATTAGCTTAAGACACCCAATATATCATCTGAACTCATAATAAGATACTCTTTCCCCTCAATGGTTATCTCAGTTCCACCATACTTAGGAAATACGACGGTATCACCTTCATTAATACCTGCTTCAATAGCATCTTTTCCAACTGCAATGACTTTACCGTTAAGAGGTTTCTCTTTTGCTGAGTCTGGAATATAAAGACCAGATGCTGTTTGATTTGTTTGTTCTTCTCTTTCTATAAGAACACGATTACCTAATGGCTTAAATGACATTTGGTTTCTCCTTATATTTAATTTTTTTGGAATAGTAATCTTTTTTTTGGAAAAAGTCAATAGGTTTAGTAAAAAAAAATAATAAACTTTAGTCAATTAGACTAAGCTTTTATAAAAAAATAAAAATTATAGATAAAAGTTAAAAAAAGCTTGACTTGAAAATAGTTTTTAGCTAAAATTTCGCCACTTCAAAACAAACGTGTGGTAAGGTAGCTCAGCCGGTTAGAGCGCTGGTCTCATAAGCCGGAGGTCGGGGGTTCGAGTCCCCCTCTTACTACCACTTTCAATCACATTTAATCATATTTTTTAACATCTATTAAATTAAAACAGTGCTATACTTTTCTCATGCCATAATTCTCAATCAAATTATTAAATTTTTATAGATATAAAGATTATAAAATGGAGATATAGGTCTCCTTGAGGTTTGGTATAATGACGACTGATATTTTTAAAAAGGAAAACCTTGAAATATTTTGAACTGATATGCACGGCATATATAAAAAGAGATATCAGCTTCAAAGATAGTTTTGAAGTCATATCTAAGTACATAAGTTTCTCTATGGCTC
>JALVEV010000156.1 GCA_027030605.1 Campylobacteraceae bacterium
AGGTTAGAGCCTCTATAGTCTGCTCCGTGACACACTTTACATTGAGTTGGATTCTTTTCAGCTACATCTTCATGCCTTTTTACCCAAGACTCTCCAACAGGGTGCATTCCATGAGGTCCACCTGTTATGGTGTTTGGTACAGTTGTATGACAAGCACTACACTCACCTACTGTTCCACTATGTCCTTGTATCTGTGTTGATGCAATATTGTCTGCTTGATGAGCAGGATAGATGGCATGTGTTGCTCCATGACACGCTTCACACTGTAGTTTTCCATGTCCTGTACTAAATCGGTATAGACTAAATCCTTGGGCAGGTGTGTTTGGATTGGTTGCAAATCTTGTGTCTACGGCATTTCTTAGTGTGTTTGTTACTGGGTCAATGGCTGTTAACTCTCGTTTTCCATCATGGTGACACGCTTGACAGTTTGGTTCATCTAACCAACCTTGACGCTTTGAGCTTCCTACATCTGACATATTACCATGACAGCTTTGACACTGCATTGTGTTGTTTCCTGCTTCATCTTTCGCATCACCCATTGCACCTCTTAGACACTTAGTCTCTGCCCCTGGGTGACAAGAGTAACATGCACTTCTGTTTTTACTACTGTTGAGTGAAAGATTTGTGTATGGGTCAACTACACTTGCATGGTAGGAATGAATAGCTGTTGTAAATGGTTTAACTCCTGTTACTCCTGTTCCTGGCAAGGCATTACTAGAGTGACAAGAGGCACATAATATTGGTGTTCCACTCGCTACTGTTGCTTCTAGTCCTTTTGTGTCATAGTTATACCCTTTTGCTTTTAAGGCAGTGAGGTTATCTTTAACAGCATTTGGCATTAGTTCATCATGAAGACGTAGAATATTTAGTTTAAAGTCTTTCTCTGGGTCGGTACTGTTTACCCATCCTGCATTTGGTTTTGCGTCTGGTGCTGATTGACTTGCGTGACAGAGTTTACAATCCATCTCATCACTAACAGGTAAGACAGTATTAACAGTTGCGAGTACTTTTCCACTACTATCTTTTGCTGTTACTTTAACCATTGGGTAGTAGTTTTTTGTTCCATCATCATTATAAGGTGTAATTGGTAATCCCTCTGCTTCCCACCATTGATGTGTTGTGTTAAAACTCATTGGTTGTGGGGTTCTGCTTGGGGTTTTTACTCCTGTTAGACCTGTATCGGTTGCTAAGGTTGCTCCAAAGAGTTTTTTAGAGTAGTTCCAGAAGTTTGTCTTATCGCTACTTGAGGTATTGATTTTACCATCGGCTCCTTGAATAGCTTCATAAGTTATGGTTACACCACTTGTAACCAACCCTCCATTTTTATCTTTGAGTTGGGCGTGAAGATTGTTATATGGTGGCAAGATAGAGAAGACAGAAAAGTCATTTCCATCCATACAGTGCATTCCTAGGTCGTTCCATGCAGTTAGCATAAATTTACTACTACTATTTACAGTAGAGCTAGTTGAACCCTCCTCTCTATTTTCATCACTATTGTCATTCTCATATTGTTCTATTCTATCATTATCTTCATCATCATTTTTATTGTCACTAGTACTACCACCACAAGCAACAAAAAGCAAAATTAAGGAAATACTAAAAGTAAACCTACTCAATTTAATTATCTCGTTCATTATAAACTCCTATCTATTTGACATTATGTAGTATAGAATAATAAGTATTATCGAACTGTTAGCAAAGTGTTAACGAAATATTAATTTATAATAAAACTTTCTCAAATGGACAATCCAAGCTAGGCTCTATCATCAACGATGTCGAATAGATACCCGATTCTAAAGTACTAGGAGCTATCACCGTAGCAGATAAAACCTCCTCTTCTTTATCGCTTCGTGAGATAATATGTGAGTAAGATTTCCCTTCAACAGTATGATTTCGTTCATAAGAGGCTGACGTGGTTAATGCTTGATTACTAATTTCATAATGCAGTGAATATTCGGTCGGATTTTTTGGATTTTTAATGCCCACAGAAAAAGGTTCACCTGATGGTTTAGAACCCAAAGCGTAGATGTCCCCTCCAAAGTTAATAAGTGCAGAGCTAATTTTATGTCTCTTTAAAATCTTTACTCCCATATCTACAGCATACTCTTTAACAAATCCCCCTAAATCTATAAGGGTATAAGGGTTGTCAAATACTATTTTATGACGCTGAATTTTAAAGTGTTCACAACCAACAAAGGGCATAAGCCTACTCTTCTCTTCCTCTATCTGCTCTAAACTAGAGGCTTTTCTAGCCTGAACCAACGTTCCCATTGTCACATCAAATATACTATTTGTAGCGTTATAAAACTGCTTTGCTCGTTTTAGAAGCTCTTCTGTTTGAGGGTCAAGTTTGGAGAGTTTACGTTGATTGATGGCAGAAAGTAGAGAAGCTTGGTTATAAAAGTTATACTTTTTCTCTAACTCTTTTGCTCGACTTAAAATCTTACCTGCTACCATGCGAGATTTATCTTCAGTGTCCGAGAAGATATGCACTTCACATGGTGTAGTCATAACTGAGAATCTATAGATATATCTTCTAGTATTTATATTTTACTCCTGTCAAAATTGATGTGGCTTTAAGACCTGTTGATTGTTTATAGAGTTCTACACCTAAATTATAACTCAGTTTCTTTGTCTGTTTAAAGTCTATACTGCCTTTGTAGGTGTAGGCACTAAAGGAGCTTAAGCGTTCATCACTTGAAGCATACTCTTGATTGCTAAAGTAATCTTTTGCTCCATTGTAAAAAGAGGCTCCTGTTTGATTATAGTAACGTAACCCTGTACCAAAGGTAAATGAGTTGTTCAATTTATAGTACAAATTAC
>JALVEV010000157.1 GCA_027030605.1 Campylobacteraceae bacterium
CTTTAAAGCCATTGCTTTTGCTACACTAAAAGGGGTAGTAGGTGGACAGATTGACCCCAATGATGAGACAAAAAGAGTCTTTAGACCAGATGATGAGGTCTCTTTGGCAGAAGCGTTGAAGATGGTCATAAATGCAGAGAAAAAAGCGGGATTGATTGAGTTGACAACGGCTGATGCTTATATGGAAGCTTATCCTAAGTGGGCGATGAAATACTATACCTTTGCTAGAGAAAAAGGAGCATTAGACAAAGAACGCTCTAACTTGGCTACACTTTACCCTACTAGAGAGATGATAGCTAAATTGATTGTAAAGACCTTGGATTTGGATAGTAAGATTAAACCTTTTGGAGAGTTGCACTTTGCATTTAGTGATGAAGATACCTTTAGCGATGCACAACTGCGACACTATGGCGAGATAGCTCACATATTTGGACTCTTTATGTTAGATGACCAAGCTAGAGCAAAAGAGAGCGTAAGTCGTGCAGAGTTGGTTGATGTAATTCGTAAGATTTTTATGATTCCAAAAGGAGAATTAGTTGTTAATCCTGTGAGTGTTGAGAAAGGAGAAGAGAATATTACAGCTACACTTAGCAATGTTGTCGCACAAAATATCAATAGCAGTTATGAACTCTATGATAGTAGTGCCGATGTGAGTATTGCTTTGACCTCAAACACTCAACGACTCTCTAACCCTATAGATAGTACTCTGTTGCCTATTGGTGAAAATATTATCTATGGCTTTATGAGCAATCATGGTGTACGGGGTGTTGCTCTAGCTACGGTTAAAGTTAATTTTGTCGATAGTGACAACGATGGTATTCAAGATAGAGAAGATAGTTGGCTAGATGATATACGCTATGCTTACGACAGCAACGGTAATGGTATTCCTGATATATTAGATACCATCTATAACCTTTGGGATTATACTGCTACCGATAGTGTGGAGATAAATGGTGAGCATGTAGCCATTGAGGATATTGTTCGTGATGGTGGAGTAGCTCAAAGCACTGGAGGAATGGTTCAAGTTATAGAGTTGAATGTTTCAACTAATACAATTGTTATGAATAACTTAGAAGAGTACAATCTATCTTTATCTATAGGAGATACCCAACAACAAAACCTTGATGTTCTATTTGAACTAAATGATGCCTCTTTAGCCACTCTAACCCCGAGTTGGAACTATGAGGTAATAGATTGGGAGACTTATAGTGAAAACAATCTAACACTAACCATAAAAGCAAAAGCTATAGGCGAGAGCAATTTAACCATTAGAATAAAAGATGAAGATAACAGAGAGGTTACTAAAACTATTCATCTTTCTATTTTGGAAAAGAATGCTAATACCATCATAGATATAAGACAACCAAATTGGACAATCTATGGAGATACAACAAGTGCTACTGTTACCAATGTATATGATAGTGAAAAAGAGAGAGAAGTTATTAAATTAACAGGAAATGGTAAGAAGACAAGTTTTCGTATAGGTAATAGAGCAGGAAGAGCCTCTTATGTTGGAGCTTGGCATAATAAAACAGAAAAAATACTTAAATGGTCAATGAAATATGATGAACCATTTAGAATATATATTCCAATTACAACCAAACATGGAAATCATTACTTAACTTATACTAATCAAAGTATAGATACAAAAGGTAAAATCCGTGGAGGAAAGGTTAGCTATGGTTTAGGTGAAGATAGTACAGATGGAACATGGCATACATTTACAAGAGATTTAGAGGCAGATTGGAATGCCTTTATGCCTAATGACCCTTTTGTAGCTGTTAATGGATTTTTTATTAGTGGTTCTGGGTATATTGATAATATTATACTTTTAGATAATTTAAATCCAAATCTTCCAAAAGTATTAATAGCTAACGCAGGAGAAGATAAAATCATAACCTTTGGAGAGAGTGTAACTTTAGATGCAAGTGGAAGTAGCAATGGAGATATTGTTAGTTACTCTTGGGTAGATAGTGATGGTAACAATATAGGAGATGAGGCTACATTAACTCTTGATAGTTTAAGTGTTGGTACACATACCTTTACTGTTACAGTAACTGACAATGATGAAAATAGAGCTACAGATAGTGTTACTATAGTTGTAAAAGATGCTATATGTCCTGAAATTACAAAAATTAGTTCTTATGATACTACCAATACTGCTTTGGATATGATTCTTTCAAAAGATGGTAAAAAAGCTTATGTTGTTGGTGAAACTACTTTAACAATTCTTGATATGAGTGATAAATCAAATCCAAAGCTTCTTAACTCTTATAATATTTCAGCTAAAAGTGTAACCCTTTCAAATGATGAAAAGATAGCTTATATACTTGTTGATGGAGCTTTAAAGATTCTTGATATAAATGATAGTAGACACTTGGAAGTTCTTAGCTCTTATAATACCTCTGCTAAAAGTGTAATTGTTTCAGATGAGAGTAAAATAGCCTATTTGCCTAATGATGCTTTTCTTGATATAAATGATAGTAGACATCCAAAACTTCTTAATTCTGAAATATATAACTCATCTTATAATAAAACTATTAATGGTAAAAAACTTTATATTTTTGATGAAGAATTTGGAGCGATTAAAATTTTTGATATTAGTGATGCTTCACATCCAAAATATATTGACTATATTGCATTTGGTAATGATGACTATTATTATGATTTTCCTATGGATGTTACCTTTTCAGATGATGGTAAAAGAGCCTATCTATCTGCTGTTCAAGAGCCTAGATATTCTTCTTCATCAGAAAGAGCTAATTATAAATCAATTATTGGTATAGACCATAATAGTTATGGTAC
>JALVEV010000158.1 GCA_027030605.1 Campylobacteraceae bacterium
AATCTCTTCAAAGAGTCTAAGAGCAACCTCTTTTTGATACTCTCCACTCTTCTCTATGTCACAAACTACCATGGTTTTGTCTTTATATAGTCCCTCAACAGCTGCTTTTGGTCCAAAGTTTTCAGTTCCTGTCATAGGGTGTGATGTTACAAAATTTTGCCGTATAGATGATGGAATAGCATTTGAGATTTTCTCTTTACTACTTCCAAAGTCTATAATAGTGCATTGCTTATCTACATCTGTTAACTTTTGAGTTGCTTCAATAATAGCATCAACAGGAATAGTTAAAACAATTACATCACAAGATTTTATTTCTGAAAAGTCTTTAACAATCTGGTCAACAAGCTTTAGTTTTAAGGCTTCTGCTTGGTGAGAAGAGTTGTGGTCATAACCAAGTAAAGTATACTTTTTAGATGCTTTTTTTAAGGCTAATCCTAATGAACCACCCATTAGACCAAGACCAACAATTCCAATTTTCATAATAAACTCTTTAATTTTTGAGAGATTATAGCACTTTTTTAGTGAAATAAAGATACACTAATATCTATTTATTAACATAGATAAACAATCGAAGGAATAATAGACTATATGAAAAAACTTTTTACTCTATCTGTTGGATTAAGCTCCATACTTCTTGCTCAAAATATTACCTCTATCAAATATAATGGTTTACTTCATCTCTCTGAAGATGTAGCAAATGAAGTAGCTAAAATTCATGTTGGTGACCCTTTTGATATTATGAAAATTGATGAATCAATAAAAAAGTTTTATGAACAAGGCTATTTTTCAGATATTGTTGTCTCTGTTACTCCAGAGGGTGGACTTGTTTATACATTTAAAGAGAAATCTTCTATTTCAAAACTTCAGATGAATGGTTATAGCTCTGATAATGAGCAAGAGGCTCTTTTTATCTCAATAGGTTTACGAAAAGGTGACCTTTATGATGCTAGAAAAATAGAACAAGCAAAAAAGAAGCTCATAAAGAAGATTGAGGCTGAGGGGTATTATGATACCATTGTTGAGGTAGAAGTTGAACCAAAAGAGGATAGTATTGCACTTATTTTCAATGTTAATAAGGGTGAAAAAATCTATATTGATAAGATTGATTTTGCAGGAGCCAAAAAATTAGATACAGATGATTTAGAGAGTGCTTTAGCCAATAGAGAAAAAGATTTTATGGGGTGGTTTCCTGGTTTAAATGATGGAGTAGCTCACTTAGACCAACTACAGTATGATGGAATGAGAGCAAAAGATGTCTATATGCAACATGGATATCTAGATGCAGATGTCTCTGACCCATTAATGCGTGTTGATGAGGGGTCATACAAAGCAGATATCTCTTATCAGGTTCAGGAGGGTGAACCATATAGAGTTAGTAGTGTCTCAATTGTAGGAGATGTTGATTCATTAGATTTAGAAGAGATAAGAGAAAATCTTCAGGTAATTGAAGGTAAAACGTTTAATATCTCAAAAGCAAGAAAAGATAAGGCCTATATTAAAGAGCAAATTGCCAATCAGGGTTATGCTTATGCAAGAGTAGTAGAGGGATTTCAAAAAAATAAAAAAGAGCATACTGTGTCACTTCAATATAGAGTTCAAAAAGGTAAAAAAGTCTATATTAATGATGTAATTATCTCTGGAAATCACACTACAAAAGATAGAGTAATTCGTCGAGATGTCTATTTAGCACCTGGAGACCTCTTCTCTCTAAGTGAGTTAAGAGAGTCACAAAATACTTTAGGACGAAGAGGCTATTTTGAAGATGTCAATATTGAACAAGAGCGTGTTGATGACCAACATATTAATCTTTTGGTAAAAGTTAAGGAGACTCCCACTGGAAGTATTCAAGCAGGAGGTGGTTATGGCTCTTATCAGGGGGCAATGATTTCTGCTTCTGTTTCAGATAGAAATGTTTTAGGTTCAGGTATTAATGCTGCAATATCATTTGATTTTTCTAAAATTTCAAAAAACTACTCTTTATCCTTTAATAACCCTAGAATTTGGGATAGTGACTATAGTTTTGGAGCCAATCTTTATCGAAATGATTTCCAATACAGAACCTATGACCAAAAGAGTGTTGGAGCTGGGGTTAATGTTGGTAAACAGTTAACACATAATCTTTTTGGTTCACTAAGTTATCAATATAGTAAAATTGAAGCAACAGAGGTTGATAATAGTGACAATGTTTTAGCGACAGAAGATTATTACTCTATTTTCTCTCCAGAGGATTCAAACTATATTAAGAGTATGTTCGCTGTTGGATTAAATTATGATAGTACTGATGATTTTTATGTTCCACGTAAAGGGATTATTTTAGGGGGAACATTAGGATATGCTGGAGTTGGTGGTGACCAAAAATTCATTGAAACTACAGGTCGGTTTGGTCTCTATTATGGACTTGAAGATGTGATTGACTATGACTTGATTTTACGTTATAAGGTGCGAGGAACAGTCTTGAGTGATAGAGGTGGTATTGCCATTCCTGAAAAACTCTATATGGGTGGGATAGGTAGTGTTAGAGGGTATGAACCTTACTCTATTACCCCTTTTACTCTGGATGAGAATGGAAAACGTAAACTTAATGGTGGTACAAAGAGTTTAGTAAACTCAGTTGAGGCAAGTATTCCTCTTTCAAAAGCTGCAAAAATGCGTTTGGCATTTTTCTATGATTATGGAATGATAGGGCAGAATAGTTTTAATGAAATAACCAAAGAGGGGTATGGTGTATCTTTAGAGTGGATTTCACCAATGGGACCAATTAACTTGGTATTTGGTAGAGCAAGAAATCCAGAAGCATTAGATAGAACTTCAAACTTTGAGTTTACAATGGGTCAAAAGTTCTAAAATTAAGTGTTAGAGAAGAGGGGTTTGATTTTATAATATTTGAACTCTCTAAAAATATCCCTTCTCTTACACCAACAGCAGAGCTAATTATCTTTTTAGCTTGAATCTTCTCTACTACTTTTTTCCAAATCAAGGTACCTTCTCTAATGGTATCTACTCTACTGTTAGAGACTCCAAACTCTTTTAATAGTTTATTGTTGGAGAGGATAATCTTAGAAAAAAAATCTTTATATAGTTCATAGTTATAGTTAAAGTTATGAATATTTTGATTTTTTTCCCCTTTACTCTTCATAATAACCTTTGAGAGTGTTCTAGCTGTCCCTCCAATACCTATAGCATTGGTAGAGGTAAAGTGTTTAGGAAGAGTTTTTAGAGCTTTATCAATATACTCATCTACTATTTCAGGAGATACCATCTTATCTGAAAAAAGCTCTTTTAATCGGACTGTTCCAATGTTTAAAGAGTAGTTATCAACAATTTTTGAATTTTCAATTAATCCAATATCGGTTGAACCTCCACCTATATCAATAGTAATTCCATTGTCTATAGAGAGTAGATGAAGAGCAGATAATGCACCATAGTATGCTTCTTGCTTACCATCAATAATTTTAATATCAATATCTAGCTTTTCTTTAATATAGTTGACCAACTCTTGACCATTAGGAGCATCTCGAAGAGCAGAGGTAGCAACACATACAGTTTTGGAAAGATTTGGAAATTTAACAATTGTTGATTTAAAGGATTGAAGTGCTTGATATGCACGTTGAATAGGAGTATCTTGAAGATATCCCTTTTTTAAATATGCTCCCTCACCAATTCTAACTTTAGACTTCTCTTCATATAGAATTTGAAAAGAGTGAGAGGTGTTTTGCTGATAGATAACAACTCTAGCTGAATTAGAACCAATATCAATTACAGCTAGAGGTGGAAACATAGTTTTATAGTTCAAGTTCTAGTTGAGAGAATTTAAATTTTAACTCCTCTACACTCTCTACATTGTCTGGGTCAGAACCAATACAATCAACAGGACAAACAGCAATACATTGTGGCTCATCATAGTGTCCAACACACTCTGTACAACGGTCAGGGTCAATAAGATAAATTGGATCGTTCTCTTCAATAGCCTCGTTAGGACACTCTTCTCTACATGCGTCACATGCAATACAATCATCTGCAATTAATAATGCCATTTATATACTCACTTATAATTTATTAAAATTGTACCTTGGTAGATACTTAAGTGATTTATAGCTTATCTAAGCTTATGCTTTATTTAAAAGATGTCCTTATTTGAAGAAGCGATAGAGATTAAATGTTGAATGAAACATTTAATCTTTTAATAAAAATCGATTTAATGGGAATGCAATAGATGCAATAGCTCCTTTCCCATCCTTACGATTTTTTAGGTCAATGACAACACCCATAGACTCTGCTGCATTTTTTGCTAAGAAGAGACCTAATCCAGCTCCAGTTGATTGTAGTGAGCGTTGGAAGGGAGCAAAGAGGTCTTTACTCTCATCAATTCCTTCTCCTTCATCTTTAATTTCAATGATGAAGTTATCGGGGTCCATACGGGTATCTAAGCTTACCAATCCACCTTTGGGTGTAAATTTTAGTGCGTTTTGTATAAAATTTTGAAAAATTTGCATAAAAAGAAGAGGTTGTACATTAATCCTAAAGTGAGGAATATCAAAATGATAGATAAAGTCTCTCTCTTGTGAATGGGCTAAAAGCTCATACTCTTCACATTTATTTGCCATAAGGCGTATAAGGTTTAGTCGTTCTGGTTGCTCAAATTGGGCTCCTTCTGCACGTCCAAACTCTAGTAGGTTATGTATCATGGCATTAAGGGTATCTATAGACTCAATATTTTGTTCTAAAGCCTCACGTACACTATCATGCTTTTTATATTTCATAAGTGTAATTTGATTTTTTAGACGCATTACAGCTAGTGGTGTTTTTAACTCATGAGCAGTACCAATATAGAGTTCCTGTCGATATTTAATAGAAGTTTTTACTTTGGTAATGAGTAAATTAACGGTATCGCCTAGTGTTCCAAACTCGGTTGGTAGGTCTTTTGTGTTAATCTCATGAAGTAGACTTTCATGCATATTTGTAAACTGATTGGTTAAAGTCTCTAGAGGAGCCATTATCTTTTTAGATAAAAGAGAGGAGTAGTAGAGAATAAATAAAATACCTGTTATAAGTATGAATGTTATAATATAGTACATGGTTGTAATATATTTAGACTCTTGAGTAATGTCACGCTCTATCTCTAAAATCATTTTATCATCAAGAAAGGACTTTTTCAATAGATAAAACTCTCTGTTATCCTTTTTTAAAGGGGTAATTGATGGTGAAAAATGTTTGTTAGTAGAGTTTTTTGATATTTTTATCTTGTAGGGAGAGAGTCTACTTAGTATAGATAAATCCTCTTTAGAGTTGTACTCCTCTTCTACTGTGTAGTGGAGTGCAATCTTGTTAGCCTCTTCATATAATTCATTTTTTATATGACCCATAATACTTGCATAAAAATAGGTAGAGAGGCTAATAAGAACAATAATGAGCATAGCTATCATTCCGATAGCTAACTCAATGGTAAATCGTTCTTTTAAGCTCCTTTTGGAAAGCAAAATCTATAACCTCTTCTTCGTACTGTCTCAATGGTTGTAATGTTTAATGGTTTATCCATTTTTTGTCTAATTTGGTTAATTGCAACTTCAATAACATTTGGAGTTACAAGTTCAGGCTCTTCCCAAATTGCATCTAAAAGTTGCTCTTTTGATACAATTTGGTCTTTGTGCATTGCTAGGTGAGTTAAGACCTCAAAAGGTTTACCTTTTAGTTCAATCTCTGCACCTTCGTAGATAATCTTCTCCTCTTCAGGGTTAATAATCAAGTCATCTACTTCGATAATATTTGAACCACCAAATCTTAGTTTAGCTTCAATTCTTGTGGTTAATACCTCAAAGTCAAAAGGCTTTCTAATGTAATCATCAGCACCAGCTTTAAGTGCTTCAATTTCACTATTTCTGTCATCTCTTGCCGATAGAACAATGACAGAGGTCTTAGGTGCCTTTGCTTTAAGTTTTGTAATCATATCTATACCATTTCCATCGGGTAGCATCCAGTCAAGTAACACTAAATCATAATTTCTAATACCTAAGTAGTACTCACCATCTTTGATGTTTCCTGCGACATCATTTTGGTAACCAAACTCTTTAAGCCCATCAGATAGGGTTTTACTTAATGTTACTTCATCTTCTATTATTAAAATTCTCATTATTTTTGAAGTTCCTTATTTGTTATATTTTTTAATATTATAACACAAAAAAGTTACACTTTAAAGTTTTTTTAAATAATTCGTGATAATTTTAATAGATTGTTTAAAAAACAATAATGTTTCTGTTTGTTTCTGTTTGTTTTTTAGCGTTTTGGAGTATAGCTATTAACCAATAGTATGAAAATAGGTCTTTGAAAGAGCTACTTGAGCATTTTTTATAATATTTGGTTTGGAAATTTTTAGAGTAAATTTTGTAATTTTAGAGTATTTTGAAATGATGTTTTGACTTAGCTCTTCTATAGCTGTTTCTAAAAGTTCATATTTTTTTTCTAACATCTGTTGTTCAATCAATTGAATTACATCGGCATAGTTTATAAAACTATTTTTTGAATAGTTGTATTCAATTTCAGCATTGATAATAACTTTTTGAGGAGTGACTCTTTCAAACTCTAATATACCAATAATACAATCAAATACAAGATTTTCTATATGAATAGTCATTTTAATTATACTATTTGTGCCTCTTCTCTCTTAAGTAGTCTTACAATATTAGGAATATGTTTATAGAAAATAATAAATGCAATAATACAAATAGGTGCATGAGCATGAATTCCTTCAATATCAGGATACATAATATAAGAAGAGACTAAAAGTGCAACTAAGCCAATAAGAGAGGAGAGAGAAGAGATTTTAACTGTTTTCCCTGCTATAAACCAAACAGCAATGGCAATGAGTGCAGGAATAGGAATCAAAACTAAAAGAACACCAAATCCAGTGGCAACACCTTTCCCCCCTTCAAACCCTAAAAATGGACTAAAGCAGTGACCAAGTACAGAGAGAACAGCAATTGTCCAAAGTACGCTAGGTTCAGCTCCTAGTGCCATAGCAATAAGGAGAATAACAGCACCTTTTAAGGCATCAAGTACAAAAGTAGCAATAGTTAATTTTTTAGCTAAATCAGGAGCTTTCTCTTTAAGAACACGAAGTACATTTGTTGCTCCAATATTTCCACTACCCTCATTACGTACATCAACTCCTGCAAAAATTTTAGCTAAAATAAATCCAAAAGGAATTGCCGATAGCAGATAAGCAATTAAGTAAAGTAGTGTATTTTGATGAGTAAAAATACTGATGATTGTATCAATACTTATATTGATTAAATTCATATGAATCTCCATTTTTAGTAAATACTTATGCAATTTTAACTAAAAATATGGTATTTTTCCTAAATTATCACTTAAGGCAGTAAATAATGAGTATAGATTATAGAGCAGAGATAGAGAGACTGAAAAGAGAGTTACCTGTAACTGTGGTAGGTCACTACTATCAGCGTGATGAAGTATTTGAGATGGCTGATATTACAGGAGACAGTTTAGAACTTGCACGAAAGTGTAAAGCTGATAATAATCCATGGGTAGTTTTTTGTGGTGTGGGCTTTATGGGGCAGAGTGTTAAAATAATTGCTCCTGAGAAGAGAGTACTTATGCCTAAAGTTGCTTGTTGTGCTATGGCTAGAATGATGGATGCTACATATTTTGATGAGTCTGTAGCCTATATGAATAAGCATGGAGTTAAAACAGAAGATATTTTACCTATTACTTACATTAATAGTGATGCCTCTGTAAAAGCAAAAGTGGGAAAGATGGGCGGAATGGTCTGTACCTCCTCTAATGCTTATAAGATTATTGAAAAAGGGCTAGAGTCAGGTAAAAAGATTCTTTTTGTTCCCGATAGATGTTTAGGTCAAAATTTTGCTAACTCCATGGGATTAAAATCGTGTGTTATTGGTGAAGAGGGGAAAGAGTGTAACCCTGCTGAGGCTGATGTTATCTGTTTCAATGGTTTCTGTTCTGTTCACCAACTATTTACCCTTGATGATATTAAGTTTTATCGTGAAAAGTATCCTGATATAAAAATTGCAGTACACCCAGAGTGTGACCCTGCTATTGTAGATGCTGCTGATTTTGCAGGTTCTACCTCACAACTCATTAAATATGTAAATGAGTTAGACCCTGAACAGAAAGTTGCTATTGGAACAGAGTATAATTTAGTCAATAGAATGCGTCAAGGAAATACTTATGTTCTCTCTTCAACCAAACCAGAGTGTCCAACAATGAATGAGACTACTTTAGAAGATTTATACAAAACCTTAAAATCAATTGAAGATAACCAACCTATTAATGAAATCTTTGTTGATGAAGATACTCGACACTATGCCAACTTAGCACTAGAGAGAATGTTAGCTATTAATTAAAATCTGTTCTTTACTACTTATAGTGTAGTATTTCATAAAAATATATTGGATATTTATATGAAAAAAGCAGAACTTTTAGCCCCAGCAGGTAACTTAGAAAAATTAAAAATTGCATTGGCTTATGGAGCTGATGCAGTCTATGGAAGTACCAGTACTTTCTCATTGCGTATTCGTTCAGGAAAAGATTTTGATATGGACTCTTACGCAGAGGGAATTGCTTATGCTCATGAAAGAGGTAAAAAGGTCTACTCTACAGTCAACTCTTTTCCTTTTAACTCTCAACTTAAACTCTATGAAAATCATATTGCCAAAGTAGCTGAGCTAAAGCCCGATGCACTTATTGTATCTAGCCCTGGAGTAGTAGCAATGGCACGAAAGATTGCCCCAAATATTCCTATTCACCTCTCTACTCAAGCCAATGTTATGAATGTCTTAGATGCACAAGTCTACTACGATATGGGGGTAGAGCGTATTATTGTGGCACGTGAAATCTCTCTAAAAGATTGTGAAGCTATTAAAAAGGTCTTACCCGATTTGGAGTTAGAGATTTTTGTACATGGCTCTATGTGCTTTGCCTATAGTGGTCGTTGTTTAGTATCGGCTCTTCAGACAGGTCGTGTACCAAACCGTGGAAGTTGTGCAAACGATTGTCGTTTCCCTTATGAGATATATGCACACAATCCAGAGACAAATACCACCTTTAGACTCGATGAAGAGGAGGGAATAGGTACTTACATTATGAACTCAAAAGATATGAACATGGCTTCATATATAGATGAGATTTTGGCTTCAGGTGTGATTGATTCTCTTAAAATTGAGGGACGAACCAAGTCACCATACTATGCAGGGGTAGTCACTAAAGCCTACAGACAAGCCATTGATGACTACTATGCAGGTAGTTTTGATGCTTCCAAATATCAAAAAGAGTTACATACTACACAAAATAGAGGCTTTACCGATGCCTACTTGCTCTCAAAACCATTTGAGAGAAACAATACTCAATCTCATGGCTTTACCATTCAAGATGGAACTCATCAAGTAGCAGGTTTAGTAGGAGAAGATGGTACAACATGGAGATGTAAAGATAAAACTTGTGTTGGTGATAAGATAGAGATAGTATTACCTGTTGGTGTGACTATTGAAGAGATGGAAGATGATGGTTGCAAGATTACAAAAGAGGGAGAAGCCTTTTTCATTGAGTTCAAAAAGATTATTTCTACTACAGGAAAAGAGTTTGAGTGTATTCATAGTGGAGACTTAAATGATATTATTTTACCTATCAAACTACCAGGTTATACTATCTTAAGAAGAGGAATTGCCGAAGCAAAAGCTAAAAAAGGTTTAGCACTGAACGTTTAAAATGGAGACATTAGAGAAAATAGTAGCTTTTTTTATGAAAGTAATAGAGGCTATTGCTAAGTTTTTTTCTTGGTTATTTGGTTAACCAATGTTAAATCGAAAAACAGCTATTATTCGCCTAATAATTTAAAGTTTTGGAGTAGAGATATGAAATTTGTATCAATTGTTATTGGTTCTAAGAGTGACTACAGTGTTATGAGTGAGTGTGCAGAGACACTGAAAAAGTTTGGTGTTCCTTATGAACTCATTATCTCATCAGCACACAGAAGTCCAGAGCGAACAAAAACTTACATGAAAGAGGCAGAAGAGAAAGGGGCTCAAGTCTTCATAGCAGCAGCAGGAATGGCAGCCCACCTAGCAGGAGCTTTAGCTGCAAGTACAACTAAACCTGTTCTAGGTGTACCAATGGCAAGTGGAGAGTTAAGAGGAGAAGATGCCTTGTTAAGTACAGTAATGATGCCAGCAGGTATGCCTGTAGGAACAGTAGCCATTGGTAAAGCAGGAGCTGTAAATG
>JALVEV010000159.1 GCA_027030605.1 Campylobacteraceae bacterium
CTCTCTAAGAGGCTCTACAAGCTCAAAGGTCATCCACTCTGGAAGCCCACCTACATTGTGGTGTGACTTAATGGTTTTCGACGGTCCTTTAACAGAGACCGACTCAATAACATCGGTATAGAGTGTCCCTTGGGCTAAAAAGCTAACATCGGTATGTTTTTTTGCCTCTCTATCAAAGACCTCTATAAACTTCTCACCTATCGCTTTACGCTTCTGTTCTGGGTCACTTACCCCTTTAAGCACCTCCATAAACTCATCTTTTGCATCAACTGTAATCAGTGGTATATCTAAAAGCTTAAACATATTTTGAACATCTTCGGCTTCATTTTTTCTAAGCAATCCTTGGTCAACAAAGACACAGATGAGTTGCTCTTTTGGTAGTGCTTCATTCAGCATTGCCGCTACAACAGAAGAGTCAACCCCACCCGAAACACCACAAAGTACCTTTTTGTCACCTACTTGTGCTTTTATCTGAGCTATCTTCTCTTTTGCAAACCCCCCCATATTCCAAGTACTGTCACAACCACAGATATGTTTTGCAAAGTTTTTAAGTAGTTTTGTTCCCTCTACCGAGTGGTGAACCTCTGGGTGAAATTGAAATGCGTATATCTTCATCTCTTCATTGGCAATCGCAGCATAAGGTGAGTTTTCAGAAGTACCAATAACCTCAAAGCCATCAGGAATCTTCTCTGCTCTATCTCCATGACTCATCCATACTGTCTCATTATTAGTCATACCATCAAATATCTTAGAGTCTGTAATGCTCAATTTTGCCTTTCCATACTCATGATGGTCAGCAGCGACTACCTCTCCACCATAACGTTGAGTAATAAGTTGCATTCCGTAACAAATCCCCATAATAGGAACTCCAAGAGACCAAAGCTCTTCACTTGGTTTATACGCATCTTCTGCATAAACAGAAGCTGGACCACCTGAGAGGATAATCCCTTGTGGTTCACGAGCTTTAATATTAGCTATGTTCTCTCTGTAAGGAACAACCTCACAGTAGACTCCTGATTCTCTTAGTTTCCGTGCGATAAGTTGTGTGTATTGTGAACCGAAGTCGAGAACGAGTATGGGTACTTGTTTCATTAATTATGTTCCTTAATGTGTAGATATTTTTGTGGAATTATACTCTGTTTTTTATGAGAGGGGTATTAGATAGAAGATTGAATTCATTGGCATTATGAACATGGGCAGACACGGAGGTCGCCCCTACATATTATTGAGGTTAAAAAAATATTTTTAACCGATATATGTTTAAAAATTATTCCAAAACAAAATCTAAAAAACATATAAATACCCGTAGGGGCGACCTCTGTGTCTGCCCATATTGGCATATTAAAATATCTATTGGGGCAATAACATTTACCCAATATGTAAAATATTAAACTGCACATACCAAACAGCCACAGATACAATATAACCTGCAAGTACTGTCCAAGCTAACTTCATATGTGATGAGAAAGTATATATACCATGCATTTTACCCATAACACCAACACCAGCAGCTGAACCAAATGAGATAAGTGACCCACCAATACCTGCTGTCATAGTTACCAACATCCATTGCTCTTGAATTGCCATAGTATCTGTTCCCATGTTAGGGTTTGCTTTTAAAACAGCTGACATAACAGGTACATTATCGACAACAGCAGATAAGAAACCTACTCCTATATTCATAGCAGTTGCTCCAAAGCTATCGTAAAGAGCTGTAAAGTACTCTAGGAAACCTAAGAAGTGGAGTCCACCAACAGCGGCCAAGATACCAAAGAAGAATAGAAGTGTGTCATTTTCTACTTTTGCTATCCATGAAAAGACATTAACATGAGTAGGTGAAGGACTCTGATTTAACTGATATACATAGATTTTTAATATTGCTAAACCAAAAAGCATTCCCCACATTGCAGGTAAGTGTAGTACTTGATGTGAAACAATTGCAAAGAAGATGGTAAGAGCAAAAAGTCCAATAATTACTTTACCTCCCTCTAAAATATCTGCTGGTTCTTCATCACTATTAAATGGTGGTGTCCCCTTTGGAATAAATCTACTCAACAAGAAAGCTGTAACACCCCAACCTAAAAAGGAAGCAGGGAACAAAAATAGAAACTCTGTAAACTCTGCACGTCCATCTACCCATACCATAAGTGTTGTAATATCACCAAATGGAGACCAAGCCCCCCCAGCATTGGCAGCAACAACAATGTTAATAGCTGATGGAACTAAGAACTCTTTGTTATCTTTGTCAATAGTTAAGAGTACAGTAGAGAGAATAAGAGCTGTAGTTAAGTTGTCAGCAATTGGTGAGATAAAAAATGCCAAAAGACCAGTAACCCAAAAAAGTTTACTATAACTATATCCTCTTGAGACTAATCTATAACGAAGAGCAGAAAAGACTCCACGGTCAATCATCGCCTCAATGTAAGTCATAGCCACAAATAAGAAGAAGAATATACCCGCAATTTCAACAATTAAATGGTCAACTTCATGCTCTAAAATCTTTCCATCTAATCCATTTATAGTAAAGTAGAGACCAATAAGCATAAAGATACCTGTACCTGCTAAGAGTGCAGGTTTTGCTTTGTTAATTCGGTATCTGTCTTCTGTTGCAATAAAGTAGTACCCAATAACAAAAATTGCTAAAGAGAGCCATCCGACCCAAGTGGTCGCTAAGTTTAAATCGTGCATTATAACTCCATTATTTAGACTCTAAATATAATAAAATAGAGCCTAATGATTTTTATTTGTTACAATTATAGTTAAAAAACTATAATTTTAAGCACTATAAAAGAGGGGCTTTTTAAAAGTAGAGAACATAGCTATTTTGTAACATATAAATCTAAGAGATAATGATTAATTATTAATTTTCAATATAATGTGTTCCTAAACTCTCTTTACGTTTTAATGCTGCTTCTACAATGGCTGATGCAGTATTGAGTCTAAGTTCTAAAAGTCGTCCAATATCTCTATTTTTCATGTCAAAAATAGCATTTTTAGCCTCAAGAAGACCTTTTTTAGTACGTATTACCCCCATATCATCCCACATAATTTTTCGTAGACGACGTTTATAGACTTTGTCTGCTTCATGATGAACAATATTTTTATACTCTTTATCAAACTTAGGAACTTTAACCTCTACTCTCTCTTTTCCAAGAAGATGGTCTACAGCTCTTTTAGCAAAGACTACACCTTCAAGGAGTGAGTTCGATGCTAAACGATTCGCTCCATGTACACCAGTAGAAGAGGCTTCACCAATAACATAAAGACCATCAATACCCTCTACACAACCATCGGTATCACACTTTATTCCCCCAACAGCATAGTGAAAAGCGGGAGAGATAGGTACTCTATCTTGAGGAAATCTATAGCCCAATGCTTCAAAGGTTCTTGTGATATTAGGAAAACGTTTATGAAACCACTCCTCTTCAAACATAGAGAAGTCCAAATAGACCTCTTCTCCTGTTTTTCGTTTATGGTCAAAGATGGCACGGCTAACAATGTCACGACTAGCCAACTCCCCTCGCTCATCATAGTCAAATAGAAATCGTCGTCCATCTTCTGAAACTACCCATGCACCCTCGCCTCTTAATGCTTCTGTTAACAAAAACTTTCGAGCAAATGGTGTTTTAACAAATACCGTTGGGTGAAACTGCATCATCTCCATGTTCTCTAACTCTATCCCTTTTTCAATACAGATACCATGAATATCTGCCGAGACAGTACGAGAGTTGGTATTGTATTCATAGAGCGAACCCACTCCACCAGAAGCAATAATAATATCATCTGCTAAAATCGTCTCATGCTTATAGTTTACTAAAGCATTTACACCAAAACATCGACCATTTTCAATGAGTAAATCATACACTAAAGTATTTCTTTGAAGTTTATGTTGATTTTGAACCATCATAAAGTAGTGCATGTAACGACCCGTTGCATCCCCTCCTGCATGAACAATTCTCTCTGCTGAGTGTGCTGCCTCTTTAGTATAAAGTATATTACCATCTTCATCGGTATCAAACTGCATACCTCTGTCAATAATATCTTTCGTCGTCACAAGAGAGGTACGAGACATAATCTCAACAGCCTCTTCATTATTATGATATGCTCCTGCCGATAGTGTATCTTCTACATGAAGAGGAATATCAGCCTCATTGAGTGCTGTAACCATTCCACCTTGTGCATAGAACGTATTACACTCCCATGGAATATCTTTACAGACAACCAAAACCTTTTTCTCTTTAGGAATGTTCATTGCAGCGTAGAGTCCTGCTATCCCTGCCCCGATAATTAGTACGTCATATTTTTTCATAAGTTTATTATATTTAGTTTTTAGTTAAATAGAGAAATAATCTCTTAGGTTTTAAAAAAATAGAAATTTACAACACTTTTAAACATAATATTATAAATTATTACCATTTTAATTTAATAATTTGATTAATATAGAAAAGTAATACCCAAAACCACCAAATATATAAGTATCATTTTGTTACTATAAATTATTATGAAATACTAGAAATGGAGAATCAAAATGGCTTTTTTTATAAAAGGGAAAGAGAAAGAAAAAAATATAGCAACAACTACCCCCGCTCAATCTACTACAAAAAGTAAAGTAGCACCCAGTTCAGCAGCAACAGAGATTTCAAAGCATATTACCATTGAAGGTAACATTACGGGAACTGATAGTGTTAAGATAGAGGGAACACTAATTGGAAATATTGAGGTTAACAATCTAACTATTGGGAAACATGGTAGAGTACGGGGTTCAATCATTGCCCAAAAAGTAACTGTCTCTGGACGTGTTGAGGGTGAGGTTACCTGTAACGACCTAAATGTTATGCAGACAGGGTATATAACACAAAAAGTACATGCAAACATAGTTATTTTAAGTGGTGAAATTTTAGGTGAAGTTTTAGCTGAAACATCTATTAATGTTACACCAACAGGAAAAATTCAAACTACTTCGTTAACTAGTAAACGTATTACAGTTAATGGTAGTGTTGAGGGGAGATTAACTGCCTCTGAACTTCTTGAAGTTGGCTCAAATGGCTTAGTCAATGGTGAAATTTCTGTTAAAAATATTAAAACTGATGAGGGGGGTCGTGTTATTGGTTCTATGGCAATGTACACAGAACCTACTCCAATAATTGAACAGGAGAAACCTGAAGTAATAGAGGCTACAATTGAAGAGAAGTAAACTATTTACTTCTTTTCAGGTATCTGTTGTTGAGGTGATTTCTCTACCCAATAGGGGTCAGCTTTATATCCACACCCTACCAATAATACACAGCAAATAGATGCTATAATTGTCTTATGAAACAAGCTAATATCATTCTTTCTCATATTCAATCTCTTCCTCAATTTAAATTACTTAAGAGCCACTACTGCTACCAAAAGTTTATCTCTCTACTTAACCTACGTTTCCAAAAAGCCATCGCTTTTGTCTATGTGAAAGATGAGACTCTTTTTGTTGCTCTCTCTCATCCTGGGTTTAAGATGGAGATGAACTACCAAAAAGAGTTACTCCTAAGCCTACTAGATATTTTAACTAAACAAGATAAAAAGTGTCAACGTCTAAAAGCAAAAAAAGTTGTTTTATTTAACTCTAAACATATCTCAATTATAAAAGAGAAAAAAATAGAGAGTACCGTTCCATACTACCAAGAGATGGCACTTGGTGAGTTTACGGTTGAGAGTGATGATGAAGAGATTAAAAAAGCTTTTGAGGCAGTTAGGGATTCTATAGAGAAGTTACGTTAGATAAAGTAATAAAATAGCTTAAAAAAGGAGTAGAATTAGGCTTAGTTATCTATTAGTAGTCTCTGACTCTCTTATACTTTCAATTAAAACTCACCTCACCTCTTCACCCAAACCCTCTTACCATCAAAAACTACACCCATTTTTAAAATATTGCTATAGCCTCTCTTTTTAACCTCAACTTCATACTGTTTCTCTTCTATCTGCTTTAGAGCATTTTCAAGAGCTACCTCTTTAGTTTTCTCTCTAAATTTATTAATCTTTTTTAACTCCATAATAATTGCTAATTTACTTTTATCTTCTTTATGAAGTAAAATAATATCAACCCTACCAAACCCTGACTCTCTATTTGAGATTACCTCATAGTCATTAAGGCTTATTAAGATTCCAAGTAAAAAAGCATGGTAAACTGCCTCTTCATTTTTTTTGTTAACATCATAAAAAGAGAGTGTCTCTAAAACAAATTCACTAAATAGCTCTTCAAAAAGCTCAACATCTCCACCAATTAAAGCTTGTAAGAGAGTATTTAATCTATCATCTCTAAAACTCTCATTTAGCCAACTAGATATTATATTTCTAAAGATGTAGTGAACCTCTTTATTGGGAATAGCCAAATCACAGTGATAGGTTTTCTCTATTAACTCTTTGTTGACACACTTTAAGTAACCACTAAAAAAGAGCAGAGAGTAGATATTTTTATCGTTTTTTTCTATCTCACTAAAGACAATATTGCTATCTATTTGAGTTCTAATGCTTTCACCATTTAGCCATGCTTCTAAACTCTTTTTAAAGTTTAGAGACGAGATATTAATAAGATATTTTAGTAACTCATTCGATGAAGTGTTTGCCCAATAGGGTAGTAGCTCATGTTTTGGATTGTCTATAAAATTTAGAATTGACCAAGGGTTAAATATGGTCTCCTCTCCTATTTTATAACCATTGTATGAGTCACTTACCTCTTCATATTTATCACTTAATCCAAAATCAGCCAATATCTGCTTTGTCTCATCAACAGTAAACCCAAATCTATTGCTATATCTTGTATCAGATATAGTATAAGTAGCAATATTATTAAGCCCACTAAAAATAGACTCTCTACTTACTCTTAAAATTCCTGTAATAACCCCTCTATATAAATAGTCATTATCTTTAAATGCTCCACTAAGTAGGTTTCTAATAAACTCTATAAATTCATTATAGTACCCATGTAAGTAGGAGGCGTGGATTGGGGTGTCATACTCGTCTATGAGGATTACTACAGATTGGTTGTATTTTTGAGATAGCAGTTTAGAGAGTAGAGATAAGCTCTCTTCAATACTCGATTGTGTAGCTTTTCCCTCCAATATATCAAGATATTCTAATTTATCCAAAAAGTCTAAACTCTCTACATCTATCTCTTTATAGTGTCTCATAAACTCTCTTCTAATAAGTGAATAGAGTTTACCATAACTGCTTTCAAAATTTTGCTGTTTTATATCTTTAAAACTCAAAAAGATTACAGGGTATCGGTTTAGATGTTCTCTAAACTCTTCTGTTTGATAGATGGCTAAGTCTTTAAAAAGCTCTTCGCTATCTTCTCTATTTTCAAAAAAATAGCGAAGCATAGAGAGATTTAGAGTCTTACCAAAACGTCTAGGTCTTGGCAAAAGTGTTATCTGTGCATTTGAGTTTATGAGTTCTTGGATTATTAATGACTTGTCTATAAAATAGTTATTGTCTATGATTACTCTTCTGAAATCACTTATACCTATGGGTAGTCTTTTCATTTTTCTACTTTGGGTTTTTGTGTATTATAACATATTACAATCAACACTTAAAATCTATTTAGATGACATAATAATGCATTTTTTTTGCTTATTTGTGTTTGGATTTAATAAAACTCTTATATCATACAAATAGAAGTAAAGAGGATAAAAATAATGAATAAAAAAAATAACATAAAAACAACCATTCAAACCCTACCTAACCAAGCAGGTGTCTACCAATATTTTGACAAAGATGATAGACTACTCTATGTAGGAAAAGCTAAAAATCTTAAAAATCGTGTCAAATCCTATTGGCGTTTTACACCTGAGCTACACCCTAACCCTAAGCAAGGGCTACGCATTTTACGAATGTTAGAACAGGCTGTTAAACTTGACTATATTGTGGTAGATAGTGAAGCAGATGCACTTATACTAGAAAACTCACTTATAAAACAGCTCAATCCAAAATATAATATTTTACTGCGTGATGACAAAACCTACCCCTATATCTACATTGATGAGTCACAAGATTTTCCTCGTTTTGAGTTGACACGCAAGGTTATAAAAGGGAGAAAGATAACCTACTATGGACCTTTTCCAAATGGTGGTAAGGTGCTACTAGATACCCTCTATGAACTCTTTCCTTTGGTGCAAAAGAACTCTTGTCTTAGAGAGAAAAGAGCTTGTCTCTTTTACCAAATAGGCAAGTGCCTTGCACCTTGTGAGGGAAAGGTAACTAAAGAGGAGTACCAAAAAATTGTCTCACAAGTCAAGAGAGCTATTGTAAAAAGGTCTACACTTATAGAGCAACTCACAGAAAAGATGATGGAGTTGGCTATGAGTGAACGCTATGAAGAGGCAGCGACACTTCGTGATAATATTAAAACCCTAGAGTCCCTAACCATTAGCTCCAATATCGACTTAGCCAAAGATGAAGATTTAGATATTTTTGCTATTGTAAATGGTGAAACAAAGGGAGTTATTGTTAAGCTCTTTATAAGAGGCGGTAGAGTTATCTCCTCTTCTGTCTCTGGCTTTAGAAACAGTGAGCTTTATGATAAAAACGAAGCCTATAAACAGGCTCTACTAGAGTTCTACACCGTAGATGCTCCTCAAATCTCTAAACATATTTTAGTTGCTCACACTTTTGAAGACCAAGAGAAAATAGCCACCCTACTCTCAGAGCGTTTTGGTAAAAAGATTGAGATTATACATCCCAAAAGAGGTTCAAAAGCAAAACTTACAGCTCTTGCTATAGAGAATGCAAAAGAGGTACTAAAACGCGACAAACTAAAAGAGGAGATAGAGCCAAAGATTGCTGAACTTTTTGAGTTAGATAAAACTCCATATAGAGTAGAGACCTTTGACAACTCCCACATGATGGGGGTAGCAACTGTTGGAGCCATGGTAGTTTGGAGTGATGGGAGATGGTCTAAAAAAGAGTATCGACGCTATACGCTTGAAGCCAAAGATGAGTATGGACAGATGAAGGAGATGTTAACACGACGCATTGAGAGCTTTGAGAAAACTCCTCCTCCTGATTTATGGATTTTAGATGGAGGGGAGACATTAAGAAAATTAGCCGTTTCTCTCTTAAAAGAGGCTCAAGTAAGCTTAGAGGTTATTGCTATTGCAAAAGAGAAGCTTGATGCCAAAGTCCACCGTGCAAAGGGCTCTGCTAAAGATATTATCTACACCCAAGCCTCTGTTTTTGAACTCTCTACCAGTGATAAACGACTTCAATGGATACAGAGACAACGTGATGAAGCACACCGTTTTGCCATTACCTATCACCAAAATAGAAAACGTAAAGAGGATACACAAAACTCTCTACTTCAAAAAAAGGGAATTGGTCCTGCCACAATTAAAAAACTCTTAAACTATTTTGGAACATTTGAAGCTATAAAAAAGGCTTCTTATGCAGAGATTTCAGTCGCATCTTCTGAAAAAATTGCTAAAATTCTACAAACAGATGGTGTTAAATAGCAATAATTATATATATAACAGAACATAAGATATTATTTATTGTAATTTATAACTTGATATACTGTTTTACTATAAAAAAATAAGTTTACTTTAACTTTATTCTTAGTTCTTTTGTATTAAAGTTGTTCTATTAGTTAGAGACTATCAAAAGACAAAGGAGTCATGTGCATCATCCTATACCCCTAGATGTTGAATATTCATTTTCAAAAAATCTAATCTATGAAATTGATTTGCAAGGTATTATTACCGATGCTAATCAAAATTTTTGTGAAGTAGTAGGTTATCGAAAAGAAGAACTAATAGGAAAACATCATTCAATTTTTAAACATCCCGATGTTCCAGATGATATATATGAGGAGTTATGGTCAACTAAAAAACGCTTAAAACAGTGGTTCTCTGTATTAAAAAATATGCGACGGGATGGTATGTATTTTTGGTCAGATGTTCACTGTACAGCAAAGTATGATAAAAATGGAAAAGTTTCTGGTTTCATTATCATACATAGACCAACTTCTAAATTAAATATAGAAGAAGAGAGTGAGCGTTATGCTCAACATAATATAATATAATATAAAGAGGCAAACATGTATTACGGATATAATGATGACAAAGAATTAATATTAGCAGATAAAGAGTTTATCAAACTTTTAGGGTTTACTTCATTTGAAGAGCTTAAACTATCTAAC
>JALVEV010000160.1 GCA_027030605.1 Campylobacteraceae bacterium
GTCTATCTATCATTCCTACCATAATAACCTTATACTCTTCAAAATTAAAATCATCTACCATAGTACCATCTATAGGTGAACCTTGAGGTATGGTTATCTCTTTAAAAGAGAACTCCTCATCAGGAGAGAGTAATCGGTCAACCAGTTTGGTAGTTACAGGTTTGTGAATAATATTATGAAGACGGGTTGCACTTACTTGATAGAGGTCAATAATACGCTTTGCTCCTGCCATTTTTAACTTTTGTGTAGTATGTACTGAATCTGATAAAGCGATAATAATTGTTTTAGGAAAGAGTGCATGAAGGGAGAGTGTTAAAAAAACATTATAGTGTTTATCTTCTAAAACACAAACCAAGTAGTCATCCTCTTTGACCTCCAACTCTTTTAGTGCATCATCATCAGTAATATCAATCTGTTTTATATCAATATACCCATCTTCTTTAGCCTGTAGATAAGCTTCATCACTTGAAAGCACCAAAGTCAAATGTAAATTTTCATAACTCAACTTTTTAGCAACAAAAGAAGAGTTTTTACTATAACCAAACATAAATGCCCTCTTTTTATATGCCATAGTTTGCTCCTTGAAATGAATCTTTAAAGTGCCTAATACTCGCCTCTCTTCCCATTAACAATAGAATATCTTTTTCATTAAGCACTCTTCGTTTATCTGGATTGAAAACAAATTTACCCTTTAAGCCTCGTTGAATACCAATAAAAAGAAGTTTATAACGCTTAAAGTCTATCTCCTCAATCTTTAACCCAACCAACTTTTCATGTTCAACCAACATAACCTCATCTAGCTGAGCAAGATGTCTTCCTGTTAATATAGCATAGATAGCCTGATACATAACAGGTTGAGTAATGGCTGCAAGTAGCATCTTATTTGCTACAACATTTGGACGTATGATATGGTCTGCACCTGCTAACTTACACTTTTTGGCTATACTCTCATTGGTCGCACGTGTAATCACTTTTATATTTTTAGAGAGTGCTTTAGCATTAAGAATAATATAGACATTTGCAACATCACTACCTGTTAGTGCAAAGAGTGTAATATCTGCATACTCTAAATTAAATTTAGAGATAACATCATGTCTACTTGCATCTTCATGAATGGCTCTATAGCCCTCTTTAGATGCCTCCTCTACTCTCTCTTTCTCTTTCTCAATAATAATATAGTCATCACCTAACTCTTGGGCATAATTTCTTAAAAACATTCTAGTCATCTGTCCATAACCACACAAAATCATAAACTTACCTGTTTTATTTATCTCCTCAACTAAACGGTTCTCTTTTAGCTCATCTAACTTTTCAGAAAAAGAGGAGACAATAACCGAAGTAACAAATGAAATCATAGCAATACCAGAGATAATAACCAACATTGAAACAATACGCCCCTCCATTGTTACAGGAGAGATATCACCATAACCAACAGTTGAAATAGTAATTAATGCCCAGTAGAGTCCATCAAAAAGAGAGCTTATATCTGGATTACTCTTCTCTTCAAAGACATAGATGGCAATACCTGAGGTAAAGACAATAAAGAGTAGTAAAAAGAGAAGTGTAAAGAGTTCAAACTTTTTAGTTGCCAATACCTCAACAAACTGATGAATGCTTTTAGTATAACGTAAAAGCTTAAAGACCCTAAAGAGTACAAAAATACGTAAAACTCTAAGAGGGCGATAGGCAGGTAAAATTGCTAAAAGGTCAATTAGTGCTGCAGGAGTGAGAAGATAGAAAAACTTTGATTTAAAGACTCCTCTACTCGCCTCCCATAGTGAAAAAGGTTTTCTAAGAAACTTTGCTTCTCCATGTGCCTTTACGACCTCTTTTGACCAAGAGTTATGCACCCAAACTCGGGCTATATACTCAACAGTAAAAACAAAAGTTACAACATAGAGGTCAAAGAAGTCAACCCATGGTGGCATGGTATGTTTAACCTCATAAATTAAAATTGCTACAGAAGAGACAATAAGTAAAATCATAAAAATATCAAAATATTGTTTATACTTATAGTCTGGATTTAGAAGTAAATCTGTAACAGTCTCTTTAACTCGATTATATCGTTTAGAGGTATGTATAAAAAAGGCAAATTTTAGAATGAGTTTTTTTAACATGGGAAGAACCTCTTATTGAAATATTTGTCGTATTATAAAGTAATTTTTCTATTTATGCTATAATCTAACTTACTAAAACATAAAGAATTCAAGAAATATGGCAAAAAAAAAGAAAAAACAGACAATCAAGATAAACAATAAAATTAAAGAGCTAATGGGTGGAGAACCTTTTGATGAGGGGATTAAACATCTAAGTGATGACATTTTAGTAGAGCTTACTATGTTACTTGACCTAAAAGTGGCAATGCTAACTAAAAAAGAGATGGTTCGTGCCTTACGTCAAGCTTGGTCAGAGGGTAACACCCAACTACGACTACATATTGTAAACTTCCTTGACCAGATGAATCTGAAAAAAGCACAACATGATGAGAGTGATAAAGTCTCCTATATTGTCTCTCTACTACAAGAGCATGAACACACTAAAGAGGAGGAGCAACAGATTCTATCTGCGTTTGTAGATACCAAGTTCAGTAAGATTAACGGTGAAAAGATTGCTAACAAACTTAACTATATTCGTCAACAGAAACGTATGAAGCTTTGGGAAGAGAGACTTGATGTAAGCTTTAACTCTCTTTGGGAGATGGAGTTCTACTACTCTTATGAGTTTGCAATGCATGAAGAGACCTTTTTTAAGTCACTACTCACCACGACAGCTTCCATTGAAAACAACCTTTTACTTCATGAGGATAATGCGTTTATTCAAAAAGAGTTAGAGGCATTTAAACTCTCAGCTATTGCTAAAAAAGAGGAGGAGATAGAGGCTTTTTTAGAGATTGTCAAGAGCGACCACAAATACCTCTCACAAAGTGAAGTCACTAAACTAATTCGCTCTATGCCACCTGAGGATTCACTCTATGAGATAGATATTCCCCTCTCTATTATTCAAGAGATTATTGCTATGATTAATCCAGAATATCGGGTAACTATGCAAGGAAATAATATTATTGTAGCGATTGATAAGAGCTACTCTCTTTATGGGAAAGAGCTTCCCTATACTGCTGTAGTCTCTTACGCTAGAGCCTTTCTCTACCAACATATTTGGAAAGAGAAACAGCTTCCTATTGCCTCTGACCTTACTTTAGTCAAACAAGATATGAAACAGCATTTTGAACAGAGCATTCAAGATATTGAGGAGGAGCTTTTTGAGTTAGCAGAGGGGCTAGAGATAGAGGATGAGGTAGTTGAGAAGTATATTTTACAATTTATTGAGCCACAAGTTACTTCATCTAAAAATCTTAAAATAAAAGAGAAGGTTAAACGACGCATCGTCTACCACTTTATGGAGTATATTCGCCCACTAAAGGAGAAGAAGCGTAAAGAGGAGTTATTGGCTAAGACCATTCGAGATTTTAAAAACCTCTTTCCTTTGGCTAGATTACTTAACCGTGAAATTATTTTTCATGTGGGACCAACCAATTCGGGAAAAACCTATGAAGCCCTCAAAGTGTTAGAGGAAGCTGAGACAGGTTACTACCTTGCACCTCTACGTCTTTTGGCACTAGAGGGTTATGAAAATCTTAAAGCTAAAGGGGTTGGAGTCTCTCTTATTACTGGTGAAGAGGAGATTATTGATGAAGAGTCTACGCATATTAGTTCTACTATTGAGATGATGAACAACACTGTTGATGTAGATGTCTGTGTCATAGATGAGATACAGATGATAAACGACCGTGACCGTGGTTGGGCGTGGGCAAATGCACTCATTGGGGCTCCTGCTAAAAAAGTAATTTTAACTGGTTCATCTGATGCTTTAGATGCAGTCACTGAACTCTGTGAATACTTAGAAGAGCCACTAACTGTAAAACATTTTGAACGTAAAAATGAGCTAAAACTTCTAACTCATCCTACTTCTATAAAAGAGATAGAGAAAGGGACAGCAGTTATCGCTTTTTCAAGACGAGATGTTTTAGGGCTACGTCAACAACTATCACAGAAGTATGAGGTCTCAGTAGTTTATGGAAATCTCTCTCCTGAAGTGCGGCGTGAAGAGGCTCGTCGCTTTAGAGAAGGAAAATCTGATGTGTTAGTAGCAACAGATGCTATTGCCATGGGGTTGAATCTACCTATTAAAACTATACTTTTCTCAAAAGATAATAAATTTGATGGATTAAGAAGACGTGAACTGTTACCAACAGAGGTTGCACAGATTTCTGGACGTGCTGGGCGTTATGGATTAGAAGAGGTTGGGTACATTGGTGCATTAGATGGAAAAACATTAGAGACCATACGCTCTAAATTTTATCAACCTTTACCAAAACTAGAGCTTCCCTTTTCAGTCATGGCAAGTTTAGAACATGTTATGCTCATTGGTGAGATTTTAGAGACAGAGAATCTCTCTACCATCTTAAACTTCTTTGCTGAAAACATGGAGTTCGAGGGGCCTTTTGTAGCAGCGAACATAGACTCTATGTTAGAGATTGCCTCTATTGTCGATGAGTACCGTTTAGATTTAAAAACACGATTTCACTTAGCATGTGCCCCTGCTTCTATCTCTTCACCCTATATTGAGTCGGTATTCCACCGATACATCAAACAGATAGAGGCAAACCAACCTGTAAAATACATTCCACCAAGAGACCTACCAAAGGTTGCCCAAACAAATGAGATGATGCTCAATGCAGAAGATAGAGTACGAGAAATTTCACTCTATCTATGGCTCTCTTTCAAATTTGAAGAGCTATTTCAAGATACACAAAAGGCTCTTGATGCACGAGTACGTTTAAACAATTACATTGAAGCCTCTCTAAAGCAGGGGAACTTTATTAAAAAATGTACACGTTGTGGAAAGAGTTTAGATTTTACCTACAAGTTCTCTATCTGTGATAGCTGTTTTACTAAAGGACGACGAGGTGCAAGGTCAAATAATCGAGGGGCTAGAAATGGGGGTAATAGCTCTACTAAAGAGAGCCATACTGGTGCTAGACGTAGGTCTAGAAGAGGAGGGTCATAACTCCTATGATGTCTCTCCTCGTAAAACATCCAGTACATTAGTTGCGTAGGAGCCTTTAGGTAGAGTAAACTCCAACTCATAGTGTGCCTTCTCTTCGACATAACGCTTTTTAATATCGGTTACCCTTACCCACGCGTAACGTCTTGCTCCATTTTCGGCTATCTGTTCATCATAGTTTTGTTCAATAAGCCCTGCAACTTTTTGGGTTCTTGTGGTACGTTTTCCTGCCAAGAGACCAGAGGGTGCAATGTCCCACTCCTTAAAACGTTTTGCCTCCTCCTCTAAACTCTCTAACTCAAAAACTCGTCCATAAGGGTAGTGCATCATCAAGTCACCCTCTAAAAGCTTAAAAAAGTGTGGCTGTTTTTTTGTCCCTTTTAGTGAACCTTTTGGTAGCTCAAAAACCTTTTCGGCATCCTCTTCACTAAAGGCTTCAAGCAGAAGTGAAAGCTCAATACGTTTAGAGAGCCAAGCATTAAAGAGGTGTGATTGATAGGCGTTAACAAGAAAAATTCTTGTCTTTCTATCTCGTATCTTTAGAGTCCCATCTAAGATGGCTTTTCCCTCTTTGTAGTTGTCTCCTTGATTTCCAAAACGTTGAACTCCAAAGTAGTTAGGTACACCATTTTCTTTAACCCATTTTAGGGTTGAGTCGAGCTTGTCTTTTTGTACTCCAAGCACCTTTTTTAGACGCACTTTAAAGTGGTTTCCTTTTAGGTGACCTACTCGTATTTTGTTGTTGTGTCTGTAGGTGTTAAGAATTTTGATTTTATCATGGTTAAAGGTTTTCAACTTCTTTTCATTATCTTTTGCAGGTAGAGAGATATACTGCATGGTCATTGCATTTTTATCTTTTAGTCCTGCGTAGCCTATATCTCGCTCTTTTATTTTACAGTATCTAGCTATCGCTTTTACCATCTCCCATGTAGTCATATCTTTTTTACGAACGTGTAAAATGAGGTGTTCACCCTCACCTGTAAACTCATAGAGGGGAATCTCATCGACAATAAAGTCACGACTAGAGGGGTTAAATATAAAGCTGTTTTTTACCTTGAGGGGATAGAGGAGTTTTTGCATTATTTTTTTACTTCAATCTCATTTTTCATAATTGTTTTGGTCTTTTTAACTGAATAGATATAGAGAGCAATAACACCTGCAATCAAGACTGCACCGATTAAGAAGTGATAGAGTATTAACCCTGTAGCCATACCATAGACAAAAGTCAAGATATGTTGCTTTTCAACCTTTTCATCTATGGTCATTTTGCTTTCATCTTTTCTAAAAAGCTCTACACTACTCTGCACAAAAGTAGTAAGATTAGAGAGTATAGCTGATGACTCCTGCTTTATTTTCGAGAGGGTAGATAGTGGTTTTGATTCTTTTTTAGACATTTTTTACCTTAAAATTAAAAATTATTTTAATTATACTAAAATAGTGTTAAAAGTGATGATTTTCACACTCAAAGAGTACCCCCTTGCCTTTGGCAACTTTTGCAAAAACTGTTAAAGGTACAGAGGTACGCTGGGCTATCATCTTTACTTTATCATAGTGTTCAGGAGCAAAACTTATGAGTAGTTCATACTCCTCGCCACTCTTACCTACCTCATCACTCACCTCTTCAAAGAGAAATAGGCTAAAGCCTTGGGTAGCTAACAATTTATTGGTATCGCAAAAGAGACCATCTGAGATGTCCATACCTGCATGTAGATATTTTCTAACCTGCTTCATAAACTCTCTACGCAGTTTTGGCTCATAGAAACGTGATTTTGAAGCTATAGTCTCCCCTCTAAAAAGTGCTTCCAAATCTCGTCTGCTCTCTCCTAACTTACCAGTATAAGCTAACATGTCACCCTCTTTTATACCAGAACGGTAAAGAGGTTTTTTTGATTCAGATATAATAGTGATACTAATATGAAGTTTATCACTAGCAATGGTATCTCCCCCAATAATCTCACAATGAAACTCTTTAGCTGTCTTCTCTAAAGCACTCAAAAGTTCATCTATCTCACTAGTGGTTATCTCTTTTGGCAAAGCAAGGGTTACCAAAGCATACTGTGGTTCAGCATTCATAGCAATCGCATCTGAAATATTGACCAACATCGCCTTTCGACCTATCTGCCACATACTCATCCACTCACGCTTAAAGTGAACATCTTCAAAAAAGGCATCCATACTATAGAGTTTGTCTCCTACAACGGCTGCATCATCACCAATATATTTAGAGTTTAATTTATTGATTAAATAGGCTTCTTTATTCATCTACTTTAACTTCTTTCTTACATCATAGAGTTCCCAGTAGGTATCTATGGCTTCATCTAACTCTTTATCGGTAAGTGTTGTTTTATCTTTTACAGAAAAATTCTCAATAAATGTATCGTTCATTAAAGAGTCTTCCTCTGTTGGATTTTTTAAAAAAGCTTTCAATGCACCCTTAAGGGTTAACTCTCCACTATAGGTCTTTAGATAGACCATAAAGAGTTTCTCTAAAGAAGCAGGTGCATAGCGATGACAAGGAATACAATTTCTCTCATAAACACTATCGACCTCCTCTGCTCCTAAAACTGTGCTAAAAATTACTCCTAATAGTACTATCACTTTAACCATCTAATGTTCCTTTAGTAAAATCAATTCTTATTGTCGTTCCTTCATCTATAACCGATTTAACGCTAATCTCTAGCTCATACTCATCAATAATACCTTTGACAATATTTAGCCCAATTCCAAAACCACCCTCTGAAGAGTTAAAACGAGTATAACGTTCAAAAATCTCTTCAACTTTTTTAGAGTTAATCCCAATGCCTGTGTCTTGAATAGAGAGATAGTTTTTACGTAATGTAATAAATATTTTTCCATTACGCTTATTGTACTTAATTGCATTTGAGATAAGATTATCTAAAACACGAGCTATCTTAACTCCATCTATAAATATAGCTGACTCTTTTAAGTCTAGCTCAAAAGTAATCTTTTTAGCTCCAGCCAAAATAGCAAAGTACTCTACCCTATCTTCAATAAGTTGTTTCATATCTATCCACTCATCTTTAGACTCTCGGTTATGCGACAAGGTCAAATAGGTCAAATCTTGATAGAGATGAGAGACAGTTTTAGCTGCAATATTAATTCGACTCAATCTTTTTTGATTTTTTTCTGACATTATAGAGGTATCCATCATCTCAACATTGGCTAAAATGGCTGAAATAGGAGTATTTAACTCATGCGTTGTATCCTTAATAAAGTCATCCAACAACATAATAGAGTTTCTCATTGGACGTAAAAAGATACTCACAAAAAAGAGACCAAATATAATTAAAACAATCAATGTCAATGTCCCAAAAGCCAAGATGTCAGAGATAGTCTCTTTATACCAAGCCATATCTTCATCTACCTCTATAAAGAGATATTTTGTTCCCAAATAGTAGTCATCGAGTGTTTTTAAAAAGTGCAAAGAGTTACCTATACGGTAAATCTCTTTATCGAACTTAATATCATCATGCTTTAAAAGTGAAAAAATTTTATGCCCCTCTATGTCATAAATGGCTGAACGATACTTATTGCTTCTCGGATAAGTCGTACGATGAGGAAAGTCATTATGTAACTGTTTTAAAGCTTTTGCCTGTTTATTAGCATATTCAGCAAGAATGGTTCGCTGATTTGAAAACATTAACTTCTCTTGACTCTGATAGTAGAATACTCCTAGTAACGATAAAATCATTGTTACTAAAATAAAGTAGAGGGCTAAAAAGCGAAGTAGTGAACGTTTTTCACTACTTCGAAGTAAACTTGTACCCTTGTTTTTTGATACTAACAATTCTATCCTTACCAATAATTTTACGAATATTTTTAATATAGGTACGAAGAGCAGTGTCACTTGGGTCTTCATCATAGTCCCATAGCTCTTTGTAGATTCTCTCATGAGAGAGTACCTCGTTTGGATGTTGCATAAAGAGTTTAAAGAGAGCTGACTCTTTATTTCCTAGCGTTTCAGCAACTCCATCTACCAATAACTCATTTGACTTAGTATTATACTCAATCCCATCACCAAGAGAAATCATCTCGTTTGCTTCATGAAAGAAACCTCTTCTTAAAAGTGTCTCTATACGAATCAATAACTCTTTTAATACAAATGGTTTACGAATATAATCATCACAACCACTATTGAAACCCCTCTCTAAATCATCTACACCATCTAAAGAGGTAATAAAAATTGCAGGAGCCACTACCTCATTTTCTCGTGCCTCTTTTAGAAGTTCAAATCCATTAATCCCTGGGGTATTAACATCCAAAAGAAGTAAATCAAATTTTGACTCATACATTTTATCTTGTGCTTCATAACCATCATAAGTTGATTCTACTTCATACCCCTCATCTTCAAGAAACTCTGTAACTGTTTCATTGAGGTTAGCGTCATCTTCAAGAAGTAATATTTTTGATTTTGTCATTTATTTTCCTTAAATAAACTGCTTCGCCCATGATACAAGTCGACCTGCACTCATTGCACCTGAGATTCGCTCTACCTCTTTTGTCCCTTTAAACATAATTAAAGTTGGAATAGATTGAATTCCATAAATAGCACCTAGCTCTTGATGCTCTTGAGTATTGACTTTTAGACATTGAACTTGCAACGAAAGTTCTCTACTCGCCTCTTCAAATGCTGGTGCCATTTGAAGACAAGGACCACACCAAGGAGCCCAGAAATCAACCATCACTGGAATATCACTATTTACTAAAATGTGCAACAAATCCTCTTTATTGACTTCCAATGGTTTTTGATTGAGCATAGACTCTTTACAGTGTCCACAGACAGCTTTTGTATAACTCGATTTTTTTGGTATTTTATTTACTTTTCCACAATGTGGACAAACAACTTTTACATTCATCTTTACTTCCTTCTTCCAATAAATAGTTAATATTATATCCCAATAAAATTAATGAATTGACAACAAATTAAAATATTGTTAACAAAAATTACATTTATTGATTAAGCACAATGCCTTGTTCTCTAAAATTCTCTGTCATAGGAATAACTAGAGTCATTCCATTATAAATTTTTAAATCACTGCTAATAACATTTTGATTTGCA